>NZ_LT629689.1:6452500-6674329 GCF_900102035.1 Pseudomonas extremaustralis | reverse complement strand
GATAGGCGTAGGTGGAATCGGTAAAACGGTCGCAAATCACCACCGCCCCCCGAGCCAGGGCTGGACGAATCACTTCGGCCAGGTGCTGGGCACGGGCCGCAAACACCAGCAAAAGCTCGGTATCCGGATTCATCTGCTCTTCACCCGGAGCCAGCAATACCTCGCGGATGCGCTCGGCCAGCGGCGTACCGCCGGGCTCGCGGGTCAACACCACCTCGATACCCTCGGCGCGCAAGCGTTCTGCCAGGTAATCGCGGTTGGTGCTTTTGCCGGCGCCTTCGGGGCCTTCCAGGGTAATAAACAAGCCAGTCACAGGCAGTCCTTAGTCAGAGTCATTGCGGGCTTTGCGGCGCGGCGGTATCCGGCACAGGCTCGGCCGGCTTTTCAGCAGGCACATCGGCCGGTGGCGTTACGTCCTGCGACGGTTTCACCACTGGCGCGGGGCTTGAGCGGTAATCGGCGCGGCGCTTGAGCTGGAACTCACGCACGGCAGCATTATGTGCATCCAGGTCATCGGAGAAAATATGGCTGCCATCGCCACGGGCGACGAAATACAGGCTGCTGCCCGGCACGGGGTTGAGCGCTGCATGGATCGCCTCGCGGCCGACCATGGCAATGGGCGTCGGCGGCAACCCGGCAACCATGTAGGTGTTGTACGGGTTGGCCTCCTTGAGGTGCGCGCGGGTCAACTTGCCGTTGTAGCGCTCTCCCAGACCATAGATCACTGTCGGATCGGTCTGCAGCAGCATGCCGATCTTCATCCGGCGCACGAACACCCCGGCGATCTGTCCACGCTCCTCTGGCACACCGGTCTCTTTCTCCACCAGGGAAGCCATGATCAGCGCTTGATAGGGATCGGTATACGGCGCATCGGCAGCGCGCTTGCTCCACTCTTGGGCGAGCACGTCGTCCAGACGGTTGTAGGCTTTTTTCAGGAACTCGACATCGGTCATGCCACGCACGAAACGGTAGGTATCCGGGAAAAACCGCCCCTCGGGGAATACGCCGGGGTGGCCAAGCTTGTCCATGACTTCGCTGTCACTCAGGCCCGCGAGGTTCTGTACGATTTTTTCGTGCTTGGCCAAGGCCTGGCGTACCTGGCGAAAATTCCATCCCTCCACCAACGTGAGGCTGTATTGCACCACTTCGCCGCGTTGCCACAGGCCGATCAGGCCTTGGGCGGTCATGCCGGGGGTCATGCGGTATTCGCCGCTGTGCAACGGCTGACCGTCGAGATTGAAGCGCCAGTAAAGGCGCAGCCAAAAGGCACCGTCAAGCACACCGTCGGCTTCCAAGCGATTGAACGTGCCGGTAGGGGTTGCCCCCGCCGGTACATCGAGCAACTGCTCCTCGGCCACATTCAAGGGCTGCTTCAACGCAGCGTCTAACTTCCAGGCACAAACGCCCAACAGCAAAGCCGCCGAGAACACACCGACCAGCAGCAGTACAACCAGTTTTCGTATCAACTCAAACATCCAATAGCGCGCGAACAATGCCCTGCAGTTTACGGGTGAGCGGCCCAACCGACCAGCTCATCGCAGCGCATCCACGCACCGGCCAAATGCCATACACGCTGTTGCACATAAAGACTTCGTCAGCCTCCCGCAACTGCTCGAGGCTGATGTCGGCCACAGCCACCGGGATGCCCATGACTTGCGCCTGGGCCAGAACCTCGGCACGCATGACCCCCGCCACGCCGCAACGACGCAGATCGGCAGTTAGTAACAAGCCATTACGTACTAGGAACAGGTTGCTGAATACACCTTCGATGACACGACCGGACATATCCAGCATCAAACCTTCGGCATGCTCGGCATCTTGCCATTCGGCGCGGGCGATGACCTGCTCCAGGCGGTTGAGGTGCTTGAGACCGGCCAGCAATGGTTGCTCGGCCAAGCGGGTAGCACACGGAAACAGACGGATGCCGTCGGTTCCATGGGCCTGGGGATAAGCAGCAGGCGCACTGCCCTGCAAGATACGGCGCACCGGTGCGCCAGGGTTGATCCCGTAGCCGCGCAGACTGTCGCCACGGGTAAGGATCAACTTGAGGACACCGTCACCGAGAGCGGCGGCATAGGCCAGCACTTCGCGGCGAACCAGCGAGTGATCCGCAACCAAGGCGAGGCGCCTGCACCCCTCCTCCAAACGCTGCAGATGACGCTCAAGCAACACCGGTTGCCCAGCCTTGACGGCGATGGTCTCGAACAACCCATCGCCATACGCCAGGCCGCGATCTTTCAGGGGCACACTGTCCGCTGGTTGACCGTCGACCCAGCTGTGCATCACTCGGCGAACCGGCGGAACACCAGGGAACCGTTGGTACCACCAAACCCGAACGAGTTGGAAATCACCACATCGATCGGCATTGGTTGCGCTTCGTGGGGCACGAAGTTCAGGTCGCAGCCCTCGTCCGGTTCATCCAGGTTGATGGTCGGTGGAGCGACCTGATCCTGGATGGCCAGTACGCTGAAGATCGCCTCTACCGCGCCCGCCGCACCCAACAAGTGGCCGGTCATGGACTTGGTGGAGCTGACCGCCAGCTTGTAGGCGTGGTCGCCAAACACCGACCTGATGGCTTCGGCTTCCGCCAGATCGCCGGTCAGGGTCGAGGTGCCGTGGGCGTTGATATATTGCACCTGGTCCGGATTGACCTTGGCATCGCGCAGCGCATTGGTGATGCACCGCGCAGCGCCGGCGCCGTCGGACGGTGGCGAGGTCATGTGATAGGCGTCGCCGCTCATGCCAAAACCGATCAGTTCGGCATAGATCGTGGCACCGCGCGCCTTGGCGTGCTCCAACTCTTCGAGCACCAGGGCCCCGGCGCCGTCGGACAACACGAAACCGTCACGGCCCTTGTCCCAGGGACGGCTGGCGCGGGTCGGCTCGTCGTTGCGCGTCGACAGTGCACGGGACGCGCCGAAGCCGCCCATGCCCAGGCCGCAGGCCGCCATCTCGGCGCCGCCGGCGATCATCACGTCAGCTTCGTCGTAGGCGATGTTGCGTGCTGCCATGCCGATGCAGTGGGTGCCCGTGGTGCACGCCGTGGCAATGGCGTAGTTAGGTCCCTGTGCCCCCAGATGAATGGACAGGAAACCGGAAATCATATTGATGATCGAGCCTGGTACGAAGAACGGTGAAATTCGACGAGGGCCAGAATCGTGCAGCGTGCGGCTGGTTTCTTCGATATTGGTCAACCCGCCAATACCCGACCCCATGGCCACGCCGATGCGTTCACGGTTGGCATCGGTGACTTCCAGGCCGGCGTTACGCACCGCCTGAAAACCGGCAGCCAGGCCGTACTGAATGAACAGATCAAGTTTGCGGGACTCTTTGACCGAGAGGTATTCCTCGACGTTGAAGCCCTTTACCGAGCCGCCAAAACGGGTGGAATAGGCAGAAAGGTCCGTGTGTTCGATCAGACCAATACCACTGCGGCCAGCCAGAATGCCCTGCCAACTGCTCGGCACATCCGTACCCAGTGGCGACAACATACCCATACCGGTGACTACGACGCGTCTACGCGACACAGCACTCTCCTTTTCTTGATGACGACACTTTGCATCTGAACTGACTTTTCATCAGAGCTTAAAGAAAAAACCGCACGCCGTTACAGCAGTGCGGTTTTTCCCTAACAGCAAGCGACGACTACAAACTATTACGCCTGGTGGGCGGTAACGTAGTCGATAGCAGCTTGAACAGTAGTGATTTTTTCAGCTTCTTCGTCCGGGATTTCGGTCTCGAATTCCTCTTCCAGAGCCATCACCAGCTCAACGGTGTCAAGGGAATCGGCACCCAGGTCTTCTACGAAGGAAGCAGTGTTGGTCACTTCTTCTTCTTTAACGCCCAGTTGCTCGGCAACGATTTTCTTGACGCGCTCTTCGATGGTGCTCATACCTTGTTTAACTCCTAATGGACAAATTCAGGCAGCTGGCCAGTGGGTAAGTGTATAGAAAGCCATTTCAGCTTTTCAACTGAAAGCTTCACCTGTACCCGGTCCGCCACCTGCCTATAAATTAAGTTGCAGCTTTATAACGGATTTTAGACAGCTCGTATGACATTTTTTTGAAGCGACCCGTCACAATTTAACTCATGTACATCCCGCCGTTAACCGGGATTGTAGCCCCAGTCACGTATGCCGCACCGTCGGATGCCAGGAAAGTGACCACATTCGCGATCTCTTGAGCCTGGCCCAGACGGCCCAGCGGAATCTGCGTCAGCAAGGCTTCACGCTGTGCTTCCGGCAATTCGCGGGTCATATCGGTATCGATGAACCCTGGGGCTACCGAGTTGACCGTAATCGACCGCGAGCCGACTTCACGCGCCAGTGCACGACTGAAACCTTCCAGACCGGCCTTGGCGGCTGCGTAGTTTACTTGGCCTGCGTTGCCCATGGCACCCACTACGGAGCCAATATTGATAATTCGGCCCCAACGCGCCTTGGTCATGCCGCGCAAAACCCCTTTGGACAGGCGAAACAGACTGTTCAAGTTGGTGTCGACCACGTCGTACCACTCGTCGTCTTTCATGCGCATCATCAGGTTGTCACGGGTAATGCCAGCATTGTTGACCAGGATCGCCGGTGCGCCGAACTGCGCGGTGATCTGGGCCAGCACGGCCGCCACGGACTCATCGCTGGTGACATTCAGCTCAAGGCCGGTGCCTTGAACGCCGTTTTCCTTCAAGGTCGCGGCGATACGCTCGGCACCCGAGGCGGAAGTGGCGGTGCCGATCACAACGGCACCCTGACGGCCCAGCTCCAGGGCGATCGCCTGGCCAATGCCGCGGCTCGCGCCGGTAACCAGTGCTACTTTACCTTGCAGACTCATGCAGGCTTCTCCTAAGTTCTCAAGCCTGCACCGCAAGCGCGGCAGCAAAGGCATCAGGGGTATTGAGGTTGTCAGTCGACACGCCATCGGCGCAGCGCTTGTTCAGGCCGGCCAGGACTTTGCCTGGGCCGCACTCGACCAGCTCGGTGGCGCCATTGGCAGCCAGGGTCTGGACCGACTCAACCCAGCGCACCGGTTTGTAGAGCTGCTCCAGCAGGTCGCGCTTGAGGGTCTCGAGGTCGGCGGCCACAGCCGCGCTGACGTTCTGCACCAGGGGGATCTGCGGCGCCTGCCAGTTGATGGCAGCGATGGACTCGGCAAAACGCTCAGCTGCCGGACGCATCAGCTCACAGTGGGACGGCACGCTCACCGGCAACGGCAAGGCACGCTTGGCACCAAGAGCCTTGCAGCCTTCGATGGCGCGCTCGACAGCGGCCTTGGCACCGGCGATCACCACCTGGCCTGGAGAGTTGAAGTTCACCGCGCTGACCACTTCGCCCTGGGCCGCTTCGGCGCAAGCCTTGATCACGACGGCATCGTCCAGGCCCAGAATCGCGGCCATGCCACCCTGCCCGGCCGGAACGGCTTCTTGCATCAGTTGGCCACGACGCTCGACCAGTTTGACCGCTTCACCGAGGGTCAGGCTGCCCGCCGCAACCAGGGCGCTGTATTCACCCAGGCTGTGACCGGCCACGAACGCCGGGCGCGCGCCACCTTCCGCCAGCCACAAACGCCACAGGGCGATCGAAGCGGTCAGGATGGCCGGCTGGGTTTTATCGGTTTGATTGAGTTGCTCTTCCGGCCCCTGCTGGGTCAGTGCCCACAGGTCGTAACCCAGGGCCTCGGAAGCTTCCTTGAAAGTTTCCAGGATCAGCGGATGTTGCGCGCCCAGCTCGGCCAACATGCCGAGGGACTGCGAACCCTGCCCTGGAAAGACGAATGCGAGGGATGTAGACATGTAACAAGCCCCTAATGATCTGGTCGTCGGAAATAGTCGCCCCTACGATGGGAGCACACGAAACTGACAGATTGGATGGTCAATTGAACTGGCCGGTCACATTTAAGCATTCCTGGGCCGATTCGCCTAAGGCAACAGATCCTCAAGACGGCCGTGCAAGCGTTGCGGCAGGTTCTCCTGGATCTCGATCACTGCCCGTGCAATCGCACTTTGAAATCCCTCGACACCCGCCGAACCATGGCTCTTGACCACAATGCCCTGCAGACCGAGAAAACTCGCACCGTTATGCCGCGCTGGCGCCAGGTCGGCCTGCAAGCGCCGCATCAGTGGCAGCGCCAGAGCCCCCACAAGGCGCGAGGCCAGGCTCCGCTTGAACAAGGCCTCGATACGCATGGCAATCATGGTCGCCAGGCCTTCACTGGACTTGAGCAGGATGTTGCCGACAAACCCATCGCACACCACCACATCGGCTTCGCCACGGTACAGGCCGTCACCTTCGACAAAGCCGATGTAGTTCAAGCCACGCGCACCCTGCAACAGGGTCGCGGCGAGCTTGACCTGCTGGTTGCCCTTGATGTCTTCAGTGCCGATATTCAACAAGGCCACCCGCGGCCGGGCCACACCCAGCGCTTCGGCGGCCACCGAGCCCATCACGGCGAACTGGAACAGGTTCTCGGCACTGCAATCGACATTCGCGCCCAGGTCCAACAACTGGCAATAGCCTTTCTGCGTCGGAATCGCCGCCACCATCGCCGGCCGATCAATCCCCGGCAGGGTCTTGAGCACATGCCGCGACAACGCCATCAACGCCCCGGTATTGCCAGCACTGACACAGGCTTGCACCTTGCCATCGCGCAACAACTCAAGGGCCACCCGCATTGACGAGTCGGGCTTGCCACGCAGGGCAGCCGCCGGCTTTTCATCCATGCCGATGGTTTCGCTGGCCGGCGTAATCGTCAGGCGCGCGCGATCCACCGCCGAATGGCTGGCAATGAGTTCGTCAAGAAGAGAGGGTTGACCGACAAGGGTCAGATGCAGCGAGGGGGTGGCAATCAGGCTGGCAATACAGGCCTGAACAATGCTGCGGGGACCGAAGTCCCCGCCCATTGCGTCAATCGCGATGACTTGAGCAGACAAGTGATTACTCGTCAGCGCCCTTGTCGATCACTTTACGGCCACGGTATACGCCTTCTGGCGATACGTGGTGACGCAGGTGAACTTCACCAGTGGTCTTTTCCACGGACAGGGTGCTAGCCTCGAGAGCGTCGTGCGAACGGCGCATGTCACGGGCGGAGCGGGATTTTTTGTTCTGCTGAACAGCCATAATTGATTAACTCCTAAACGTTTGGGTCACGCTTTAACTGCGCCAATACACTGAACGGGTTGGACCGCGTTACCTCGTCCTCGCTCGGTTCGGGCTCGTCATCGAGGCCCGCCGGCTGCTGGCATTCTTCCGGATGATGAGCAGGCACAATGGGCAAGGCGAGCAGAAGCTCCTCCTCGATCAGTGCATGCAGATCCAAAGGATCTTCGCCCAGTTCCAGCACGTCATAACCTTTCGGCAACGACTGGGTATTCGCACCCTCCTTCACCACAGCATAACTGCACTCGCTGTGGATCGGCAGGGTGACCAGCTCAAGACAACGCTGGCAAACCATTTTGACTTCGGTGTCGATAAAGCTGTGAATAACCACAGATTTACGTTCATCTCGTTCAAAAACGAATTTGGCCTGCACCGTACCGACAGTGTCGGAAAGCGGGTCGCAGAGTCTCTCCAAATCGGCCAGCAGCAACTCACCTTGAAGGGAAGTGCCACGATCAGCCAATTTGCGCGGGTCAACGTGAGGTGGAATCGGGTCATTCAACATAGGCGCAGCATTATAGGGATGCCCCCAGCCATGTCAAAGGAAATTCAGCCCTGTGCGTCGGCCGGTCGCCCCGCTAGAATTCGCGACTGCCTTGAGGAGACGCCCATGCTGCCTTTATTACTCGCATCCAGCTCGGTTTATCGCCGGGAACTGCTCAGCCGCCTGCACCTGCCATTCGTCTGCAGCTCGCCGGATATCGACGAAAGCCATCGCCCGGACGAGTCAGCCATCGAGCTGGTCAAGCGCCTGGCCGAACAGAAAGCCCGCGCCCTCGCTGCCAGCCATCCAGGCCATTTGATTATCGGCTCGGATCAGGTCGCAGCGCTGGAAGGCCGCATCATTGGCAAGCCTCACACCTTCGAGAACGCGCGCGAACAACTGCTGGCCGCCAGCGGCAAGCGTGTGAGCTTCCTCACCGGGCTGGCACTATTGAACAGCGACACAGGGCACTGCCAGGTCGACTGCATCCCCTTCACCGTACACATGCGCGAACTGGATGCTGAACGCATCGAGCGCTACCTGCGTATCGAGCAGCCGTATGACTGCGCAGGCAGCTTCAAGGCCGAAGGGCTGGGGGTGAGCCTGTTCCAGAGCACTGAAGGACCGGATGCGACCAGCCTCGTCGGCCTACCCCTTATTCGACTGGTGGATATGCTGCTGGCGCAAGGCGTACAAATCCCTTAGAAACGCCCCACTTATCTACACCGAGCTTGAGATCTCAGCGCAGGGTCGGGCCCTGAAAGCCCATGTACAGGGCCAACTTCTCCGCCACGCTGGCGCCGAGTTTCTTGGAAAAGCGGTCGAACGGCGATTCCTCAACGGTGAAATCCACCAGTTCCTTCTCACCAATCACGTCCCGCGCCACTGAACTGGCGCTACCCAGGCCATCGATCAATCCCAGCGGCAAAGCCTGCTCGCCCGACCACACCAGCCCGGAGAACAGCTCCGGGTGGTCCTTATCCTTCAGACGATCCCCGCGCCCCTGCTTCACGCTGGCAATGAACTGGCGATGAGTGGTGTCCAACACGCCCTGCCAGAACTCGGTTTCATCGGCCTTTTGCGGCTGGAACGGATCGAGGAACGACTTGTGCTCACCCGAGGTGTAGGTACGCCGCTCCACACCCAGCTTTTCCATGGTACCGACAAATCCGTAACCGGCCGCCGTTACACCAATGGAACCGACAAGGCTGGCCTTGTCGGCATAGATCTGATCCGCAGCACTGGCAATGTAATAGGCGCCCGAGGCTCCAAGGTCGGAAATCACCGCATACAGCTTGATATCCGGGTGCAGGCCGCGCAAACAGCGAATCTCGTCGTACACGTAGCCCGACTGCACCGGACTGCCGCCCGGGCTGTTGATACGCAGGATCACACCCTTGACCTTGGGGTCTTCGAACGCGGCGCGCAGACTGGTGACGATATTGTCGGCGCTGGCGGACTCCTTGTCGGCGATCACACCACGCACTTCGATCAGGGCGGTGTAGCTGGCGCCACGGGTCGCGCTTTTCTCAATATCCATCAGCGGACTGAACAGCATCAGCATGGCTATCAGGTAGGTAAAGGTCAGCAACTTGAAGAAAATCCCCCAGCGCCGTGCACGACGTTGCTCCTGGACGCCGGCCAGGAGGGTTTTCTCCAGCAGCTTCCAGCTCTTGTCATCACCGCTCTCGGCCTTCTCAGGCGCTTTCCATTCGTCACTCATGCCATCAACCCCAGCAAAGACTTATTGAGCCCGGCCAAGCCAGGCCTGCAACTCGGAAAAATGATCGATCGTCAGCCTGGGCTCGTATTGCTGCAAAGCTTCGCCAGACTGGGCGCCGTAGCTCACCGCCACGCTGTCCATGCCAGCGTTGCGCGCCATCATCAGATCGAAAGACGCATCGCCCACCATCAACGCCTGGCGCGGCGACACACCACAATGTGCCAGGATCTGCTCCAACATCAGAGGATGGGGCTTGCTGGCGGCTTCATCGGCGGCGCGGGTGATGTCGAAATAATCTTCCCAACCGTGCGCCTTGAGCACCCGATCCAGGCCGCGACGCGCCTTGCCGGTCGCGACAGCAAGGTGATAACCCTCGGCGCGAAATGCCTCCAGGGATTGCACCACACCATCAAACAGCGGCGAGGGCTCGGCCTCCAGCGCAATGTAGTGATCGGCGTAATGGTCGCGGAACGCCACCAGCTCATCGTCGCCGATCTGCGGGTACAGGGTGCGGATCGCTTCAGGCAAACCCAGGCCGATGATGCCCTTGACCGCCAGGTCGCTGCACAGCTCGAAACCCGAGCGTGTCGACGCCACATGCATCGATTCAACGATCCGACCAATGGAGTTGGCCAGGGTACCGTCCCAATCGAAAATCAGTAGCTTGTAATCAAGGCGCGACACTCAAGCGCTCCACGGTCTTGGCCCACATCTCATCGACCGGCGCCTGTAGCTTCAATTCGCCGCCATCGGGCAACGGCACAGTGAGCATATAGGCATGCAGGAACAGGCGTTTACCGCCCAGATCACGGATTTCCTTGGAGAAATCCTCGTCGCCGTACTTGGTATCACCGGCGATGCAATGGCCCGCGTGCAAGGTATGTACGCGAATCTGGTGAGTACGACCGGTGACCGGCTTGGCCTCCACCAGGGTAGCGAAGTCGCCAAAGCGACGCAGCACCTTGAACAGGGTCAGGGCCTCTTTGCCCTCCTCATCCACTTCGACCATGCGCTCGCCGGAACGCAGATTGCTCTTCTGCAACGGCGCACGGACGCTCTTGATCGAGCTGGCCCAGTGGCCGCGCACCAGCGCCATATAGCGCTTGTCCACACCATCGCCCCGCAAGGCCGTGTGCAGATGGCGCAACATGCTGCGCTTCTTGGCGATCATCAGCAGGCCGGAGGTGTCGCGGTCCAGACGATGAACCAGTTCCAGCTCCTTGGCATCCGGGCGCAACTGGCGAAAGGCTTCGATCACGCCAAAACTCAGGCCACTGCCGCCATGAACGGCGATACCGCAGGGCTTGTTGATCACGATCAGCTTGTTGTCTTCGAAGACAATCGACGCCTCAAGACGCTGCAACAGGCCCTGGGCCAACGGCACAGGCTCATCACGCTCAGGCACGCGTACCGGCGGCACACGAACGATATCGCCCGCCTGCAACTTGTACTCGGGCTTGATCCGCCCCTTGTTCACGCGCACTTCGCCTTTACGCAAAATGCGGTAAATCAAGGTCTTGGGCACGCCTTTGAGCCTGGCCAGGAGGAAATTGTCAATGCGTTGGCCGGCATATTCCGGCGAGACCTCGAGCAGCTGTACGCTGG
Source organism: Pseudomonas extremaustralis (assembly GCF_900102035.1). Lineage (NCBI taxonomy): Bacteria > Pseudomonadati > Pseudomonadota > Gammaproteobacteria > Pseudomonadales > Pseudomonadaceae > Pseudomonas > Pseudomonas extremaustralis. The sequence continues at coordinate 6,663,370 of NZ_LT629689.1, read as the reverse complement.
GGGTCTGGGGGGCGGTAGTCGTCATGGCGGCGATGATAACAATTTTTTATGGAATTGAAGCACTTAATCATTGCTGCTATAGTCGCGAACGCCGCCAAAAGCGGCCTGGACAGAGGACTTGCGGCAAACTGCCGGCCCTGACCATCGCAATTCATCAGGACGCGAGGCCGTCCTACGGGGCTTTCGCCACCTAGGAAGGCTTGAGATTGTAACAAGCGCAGGTGACATGAGGCCTGAAGCGAGCGCAGGAAGCAGAGTGAATACTCGCCTTCCGTGCCGATATTTACGGCCAGTTCACAAAGTGCAGTCAGTCTTGAGCCAGTCCATGGCGAATGCTTCGGAAACAACGCCTGTTAAGAGCCGAGTGAGAGCGCAATCGCCCGCACTCGGTCTTGTTTAGCCATGAGCGTGGACTCCCCATTGGAGAACACGGTAAATGCCAACCCGCTGCGGATTCTGCGCGCGGCAGCACCCGAATTATCAGGGATACGTGTAGGGTGGAGATGCACAACCGTCGGACCGTGTAGCACTAGGCTTATATTTAGACGCTTCATCTCGTCCACAGTCGCCGGTTGATTCCTCCTCCTGACCTTAGCTTTTGTTGAAGTGGTGCCTTTGTCACCGCCGCTAACAAGCAGGACGCGTCCGTCGCGATACCGGCCCAATTGGCCGATTTAGCTGGACACTGGAGTGGCCAACCACTCTTGACGCACCTGACACCGACCGTGAGAAGTCGTGTGTGCCGAACGCCGTTTCCGGCAGCCCGGAAACCGACGGTACAACATGAAAAGAATGCTGATTAACGCAACTCAACCCGAAGAGTTGCGTGTTGCACTGGTAGATGGCCAACGCCTCTACGACCTGGACATCGAATCCGGTGCACGCGAGCAAAAGAAGGCCAACATCTATAAAGGCCGTATTACTCGCATCGAACCAAGCCTTGAGGCTGCCTTTGTCGATTTCGGCTCCGAGCGCCACGGCTTCCTGCCACTCAAAGAAATCTCCCGCGAATACTTCAAGAAAGCCCCCGAAGGCCGCGTGAACATCAAGGACGTCCTGAGCGAAGGCCAGGAAGTCATCGTTCAGGTCGAAAAAGAAGAACGTGGCAACAAGGGCGCGGCCCTCACCACCTTCATCAGCCTGGCCGGCCGTTACCTGGTCCTGATGCCCAACAACCCACGTGCCGGCGGCATTTCCCGTCGCATCGAAGGCGAAGAGCGCAACGAACTGCGTGAAGCGCTGAACGGTTTGGTCGCTCCGGCCGACATGGGCCTGATCGTTCGCACTGCCGGCCTTGGCCGCAGCAGCGAAGAAATGCAGTGGGACCTCGACTACCTGCTGCAACTGTGGACCGCCATCAAAGAAGCGTCCCTGGATCGTTCCGCGCCGTTCCTGATCTATCAGGAAAGCAACGTGATCATCCGCGCCATCCGCGATTACCTGCGCCAGGACATCGGTGAAGTGCTGATCGACAGCGTTGAAGCCCAGGACGAAGCCCTGACCTTCATCCGCCAGGTGATGCCGCAGTACGCCAGCAAGATCAAGCTGTACGAAGACAGCGTTCCGCTGTTCAACCGTTTCCAGATCGAAAGCCAGATCGAGACCGCCTTCCAGCGCGTGGTCGAACTGCCTTCCGGCGGCTCCATCGTGATCGACCCGACCGAAGCCCTGGTGTCCATCGACATCAACTCGGCGCGCGCCACGAAAGGTAGCGACATCGAAGAAACCGCCCTGCAGACCAACCTGGAAGCGGCTGAGGAAATCGCCCGCCAGCTGCGCCTGCGTGATATCGGCGGCCTGATCGTGATCGACTTCATCGACATGACCCCAGCCAAGAACCAGCGCGCCGTGGAAGAAAAAGTCCGCGAATGCCTCGAAGCCGACCGTGCCCGTGTGCAGGTTGGCCGCATCTCGCGCTTCGGCCTGCTGGAAATGTCCCGTCAGCGCCTGCGTCCTTCCCTGGGCGAGAGCAGCGGCATCGTCTGCCCGCGTTGCAACGGCACCGGCATTATCCGTGACGTTGAATCGTTGTCCCTGGCGATCCTGCGCCTGATCGAAGAAGAAGCCCTGAAAGACCGCACCGCCGAAGTCCGCGCGCAAGTGCCGATTCCGGTCGCCGCCTTCCTGCTCAACGAAAAACGCAACTCGATCACCAAGATCGAACTGCGCACCCGTGCCCGTATCGTCATCCTGCCGAACGATCACCTGGAAACACCGCACTTCGAAGTACAACGCCTGCGCGATGACAGCCCGGAAGCCCACAGCGGCCAGTCCAGCTACGAAATCGCCGCGGCCGCGGCCGAAGTGGAAGAAGTCCAGCCAGCCGCCGCGACCCGTACCCTGGTTCGCCAGGAAGCGGCCGTGAAGACCGCACCGGCCCGCGCCAACGCACCGATGCCGGTTGAAGTCGCAGCGCCAGTAGCCCCACCGGCCGCAATGCCGGAGCCAAGCCTGTTCAAGGGCCTGGTGAAGTCGCTGGTCAGCCTGTTCGCCAGCAAGGAAGAGCCTGCGGCACCGGTTGTGGTCGAAAAACCGGTCACCGAGCGTCCGGCGCGTAACGAAGAGCGTCGCAACGGTCGTCAGCAGAGCCGTAACCGCAACGGTCGCCGTGACGAAGAGCGCAAACCACGCGAAGAACGTGCACCGCGTGAAGAGCGCGCACCCCGTGAAGAGCGTGCGCCTCGCGAAGCCCGTGAAGAGACCCCGACGACCGTAGCCCGCGAAGAACGCGCACCGCGCGAAGAGCGGGCACCACGCCCACCACGTGCTCCGCGCGAAGATCGCAAGCCCCGTGGCGAGCGTGAAGAACGTGTGCGTGAACTGCGCGAACCACTGGATGCCGCGCCAGCCGCTGCCACCGGTGCCGTCGCTGCCGTTGCCACCACTGAAGAACGCCCGGCTCGCCCGCCGCGCGAAGAACGCCAGCCACGCGCACCGCGTGAAGAGCGTCAACCGCGTACCGAGCAGGCCGCTGCCGCCAGCGAAGAAGAAGTGCTGACTGGCGAAGAGCAACTGCAGGAAGACGGCCAGGACAACGCCGAAGGCGATCGTCCACGCCGCCGCTCCCGTGGCCAGCGTCGTCGCAGCAACCGTCGCGAGCGTCAACGCGATGCCAATGGCAATGTGATCGAAGGCTCGGAAGAGTCCGGCGAGAACGCAGAAGCCGCTACCAGCGAGCCAACCGGCACCGAACTGGCTGCCGGCCTGGCCGTTACCGCAGCCGTTGCCAGCTCGGTCATCAGCGCGCCAGCTGAAGCCCAGGCCCACGAGCAGGCTGAACGCGCCACTGCCGCTGTCGAAGAAACCGCTGCCGTACAAGCACCGGCTGTTGAAACCCCAGCAGTTGAAGCGCCGGTGGTGGAAGCCACGACCCCAATCGAAGCCCCAGTGGTTCCTGAAGTGGAAGTGGCACCGGTTCGCGAGGCCGAACCTGAAGTCGAAGTGGCTGCCGTTGAGCCCGCGCCAGTGGTTGAAGCCGTGGTGCATGCACCGGTCGTAGAAGAGGCCGCCCCGGCAGTGCGTGAAGTTCGCGAAGAACAGACCGCCTTCCAGTGGACTGCCGAACCGGCCGCTCCGGTTGAAGCACCAGCGCCTGCCCCTGTGGTAGAAGAAGCGCCAGCACCGGTGGCCGAAGTGGTTGAAGCCGCTCCGGTCGTGGTAGCAGAACCTGCACCCGTGGTTGAAGCGCCAGTGGTTGCCGAAGTCGCCGCTCCGGTGGTTGAAGCAGCGCCCGCCAGCGCCCTGACCGAAAATGGTCGTGCACCGAACGATCCACGTGAAGTGCGTCGTCGCCGCAAGGAAGCCGAGGCCGCCGCCGCTGCTGCGGCACAAGCACCAGCCCCGGTTGAGCATACTGCCTCCATCGTTGACGCGACCCCAGGTTCCGTTGAAGACGTGGCAGAGCACACCCCAAAGGCCCTGGAAGCAGAGCACGAGCCTAAACCCCTCGCCTGATTCCATCAGCCACTAAAAAGCCCCGCCTGAGCGATCAGGCGGGGCTTTTTTATGTCTGCCCGGTTAGCGGTACTGCAACAACTGCGGTACATCCACATCCCAGAAGATGCCAGGGTCTGCCACGTCGACTTCGTGCACGGTTGCCTGGGCAAATAACGGTTTGGCGCCACGATCACCGGTGAGCGCCCTCAAATGCGGCCCGAAGTCCCGACCAAATGCCACCGGGTGCCCATATTCACCCGCGTGTACCGGCACACTGATGGCATCCACCGCCGCCGCCTCAATCACCCGCTCGATACTCGAGGATTGAATGAACGGCATATCCCCCAGCACCACCAACCACCCCTGCGCTGAGGCGCTGGCCGCAACCCCCGCTGCAATGCTGTCGCCCATGCCTGTCGAGTGCACCAGCAAGACCTGGCAGCCATACGCCTGCGCCAGTCGGATAACCTCACTGCGCTCCGGTGTGGTCACCAGCCAGCGATTGACAATGCGCCGAGGCAAATTCGTCAGCACCTGCTCGATCACGGGCCGCGTCACCCCATCCCGGCCGACACAATCGACCAACAACTTATCCTGATCCGCCCCCTTCTCTGCCCTGAAGCGACTGCCCTGCCCGGCCGCCAGCACAATCGCCGTGATATTCACGGCGCTGCCACCTGCAACGGCTTTTTCTGCATCGGCGCCACGCCATTCTTGATCGCGACAATTTCCGCCAGCAGCGACAAAGCAATCTCAGAGGGCGTATGACTGCCGATATGCAAGCCGATCGGCCCATGCAAACGCGCAATAGCGTCGGCAGACAACCCCAGCGCAGCGAGATTTTCACGCCGTTTCTGGCTATTGACCCTCGACCCCAGTGCGCCGATGTAGAACGCATTGGAATTCAAGGCCGTGAGCAACGCCATGTCATCCAGGCGCGGATCGTGGGTCAGGCAGACGACGGCGGTGCGTTCGTCGGTCTGGATATTCAGCACCGCCTCATCAGGCATGCCGGGCACAAAGCGGCCATGTTGCTCTTCCCAGCCGTAGACGAACTCTTCGCGCGGGTCGCAGATCAATACTTCGAAATCCAACAGGCGCGCCATTTGCGCCACGTACCGCGACAACTGCCCGGCGCCGATCAACAACAAGCGCCAGCGCGGCCCGTAGATCGCGCGCAGGCGCTCGCCGTCAAACGTGACGACGTCGCTCTTGCTCGCCCCGCTCAAGCTCACGACGCCGGTGGCCAGGTCCAGCTCGCGCGCGACAATTTCATGGGCTTCACAACGCTCCAGCAACTGCGCTACCCAGGCCCAATCCTCGACCCGCTCTTCGGTCAGGCGCAGGGTGCCCCCGCAAGGCAGGCCGAATCGCGCCGCCTCATCGCGGGTCACACCGTAGGTGATCAACTGCACCGGCGGCCCATCTTTCGCCAGGCGACCATCCTGCAGGCGTGCGATCAAGTCGTCCTCGATACAGCCACCGGACACCGAGCCGATCACCACGCCATCGCCCCTCAGCGCCAACATGGCACCCGGCGGGCGCGGCGCACTGCCCCAGGTCTGGACCACGCTGTACAACACCACTTGCTGCCCGGCGCGGCGCCATTCGAGCACGCTGCGCAGGACATTCAAATCAACACTGTCCATGCACCCTCCTGCAAGTGTTCCAGCAAAAATGCCCGCTTGATAACTGCGGTCAGAACGCCTTGAGCGGCGCGAATTTTATCGGCAAAGACAACAGGCCCTGTCATCGATACAGGCCCCACCGAATTAATGAAGTGATGAGTTACTGTAAATCAAAACAGTGCAAGAGTGGCCGGACACATATGCAAACGCCCCGAACCAGTCGGGGCGTTTGCGGGTTGCGGCCGGCGTGAGTTCACGCCATCAGCGAGTTACTTGACGGCAGGTGCAGGGCCTTCGGCCACGCCCAGATCATCTTCTGCACGGGTATCAGTGATAGCGCGACCGCCGGAAGCCAGTTCGCTGTGCAGCTGGTCGGTGTCCAATTCCTTGACCCACTTGGCCACAACGAGGGTGGCAACGGCATTACCCACCAGGTTGGTCAGCGCGCGGGCTTCGGACATGAAGCGGTCGATCCCCAGAATCAGCGCCAGGCCGGCGACTGGCAGATGGCCTACAGCGGACAGGGTCGCAGCCAGTACGATAAAGCCGCTACCGGTCACGCCAGCAGCACCTTTGGAGGACAGCAGCAGCACCAGCAACAGAGTGATCTGATGGGTGATGTCCATGTGGGAGTCGGTCGCCTGGGCGATGAACACGGCCGCCATGGTCAGGTAGATCGAAGTCCCGTCGAGGTTGAAGGAGTAGCCGGTCGGGATCACCAGGCCTACTACGGATTTCTTCGCGCCCAGACGCTCCATCTTGATCAGCATGCGTGGCAGTGCGGATTCGGAGGACGACGTACCCAGAACGATCAGCAGCTCTTCGCGGATGTAGCGGATCAGCTTCAGAACGCTGAAACCGTGAGCGCGGCAGATGGCGCCAAGCACCACGACCACAAACAGGACGCAGGTGATGTAGAAGCAGATCATCAACTGACCCAACTGCACCAGGGAACCGACACCGTAGGCACCGATGGTGAACGCCATGGCGCCCAAGGCACCCAGTGGGGCGAGCTTCATGATCATGTTGATGATGTTGAACATCACGTGGGCGAAGCGATCGATGAAGTCCAGCACCGGCTTGCCGTAGGCACCCAGGCGATGCAGGGCGAAGCCGAAGATCACCGAGAACATCAGCACTTGCAGGATGTCGCCGTTGGCGAAAGCGCCGACGATGGTGTTCGGGATCACGTTAAGCAGGAAGCCAACGATGCTCTGGTCCGCACCGGCAGTCACGTAGGCGGCGACTTTCGAAGCGTCCAGGGTGGCCACGTCGATGTGCATGCCGGCGCCCGGTTGCACCACGTTCACCACGACCAGACCGATCAGCAGCGCGATGGTGGAAACGACCTCGAAGTACAGCAACGCATAGCCGCCGGTCTTGCCGACCGATTTCATGCTTTGCATGCCAGCGATACCGCTGACAACGGTGCAGAAGATGATCGGGGCGATGACCATTTTGATCAGCTTGATAAAGCCGTCACCCAGTGGTTTGAGGGCCACGCCCGTCTGCGGGTAGAAGTGACCGAGCAAAATACCGATAACGATTGCAACGATCACCTGGAAATACAGGGATTTGTAGATTGGCTGACGAGTCGTCATTGCAAAGTTCCTCAATCGTCCCGCGTGGCAAATATCCGCCATTGCCCACGGCACTTGAATTGCGAACCCTCCTGCACTGGAGGGATTTGTTGTTTGCGAGATCTGCAGAACCAGGCCTGCGCTGTGTTGTGTATCGCAAACGCCGTGCCACTTTGCTGAAACGCCCTGACGGCCTTTAGACATCAGGGGTGGGGGATTCAGGACATCCTCCGAGGCGAACATACAGATGGCGGATTTCCGCCTCACCAGCCAATCTCGTCCTACAATTTGGCGGATATCCGCCTTGTCGCGCCGACCGGGGAGTGACTACCATCCGCCACTCCCAGGGCGAGACCATCCCATGCGCGAACGTACCATCGCCAGCCACTACGCCCGAGCGGCCCTCGGCGGTGCGCGGCGAGCCGGGTACGATTATTCGGACCTGCTGCTGCAAGTGGGCATCACCCCGGAGCTGCTCACCGAACCCCGTGCCCGCATCGCGCCAGAGCAATTTACCCGGCTGCTGCAAATGCTCTGGGTGGGGCTGGACGACGAATACCTGGGTTTTGCCGACGGTCCGAGCAAGCGCGGCACCTTCGCCATGATGTGCCACGCGCTGATCCACTGCCGCACGCTGGAGAAGGCCCTGGAACGCGGCCTGCTGTTCTATAGCCTGTTCCCACAAGGCCCGCGTTGGCAGCTGACAAAGGAAGGCGAAATGGCCCGCTTGAGTCTGGACGATTCGCAACTATGGGACCCGGATCACTTCCTCAGCGAATGCCTGCTGGTGATCTGGCACCGGCTGGGCAGCTGGCTGATCGGCCAGCGCATTCGGCTGTACCAGGCCACGTTCAGCTATCCGATGCCAGCTCACGCCAGTGAATATGACCTGTTGTTTCCGTGCCCCCACGTATTTGGCGCATCACACAGCAGCCTGGTGTTTCCCAGCCGTTACCTGAGCCTGCCGCTATTGCAGGATGAACGAACCCTCAAACACTTCCTGGAGCGTTCCCCCGCCGATTTGTTGTCGCGGCCGGATGAAGGCGACAGTTTGAGCAGCCAACTGCGGCGCCTATTGAGCCGCGACCGCACACCCTGGCCAGACCTGGAAGCCGTCGCCCAACACCTGCATATCAGCCCGCAAACCCTGCGCCGGCACTTGCGCGAAGAAGGCACCAGCTTTCAGGCACTCAAGGACGAATTGCGGCGGGACATCGCCATCTATCACCTGGGCCGTGCGGATCTGTCCTTGCAGGAGATCGCTGAGCAGTTGGGGTTTTCCGAACCGTCGGCGTTCCATCGGGCGTTCAAGAAGTGGACGGGACTGACGCCGGGAGCTTACCGAGCGCAGGAAAACTAGAGCGCAGGAAAGTGAATCTTGAAAGCCGCCCCACCCAACGGTGAGTCGCCAAGGGTCAGGCGCGCGCCGTAGCTTTCGATAATGTCCTTGACCACCGCCAGACCGATGCCCTGCCCCGGATGCTGACGGTCCAGCCGCTCGCCTCGTTGCAGAATCCGCGCGCGCTGGTCGGGCGGCACACCGGGGCCGTCGTCCTCGATGCACAGCTCAGTGCCTTCCAGGCTTTCCTCCAGGCTGATACGCACCTTGCTCAGACACAACCGATAGGCGTTTTCCAGCAGGTTGCCGAGCAATTCCAGCAAGGCGCCCTTCTCGATGGGCACATCGCACTCTTGCGGCAAGTCAAAGACCACGGTGACGCGCTTGTCGCGGTACACCTTGTCCAGGGTATCGCACAGGCTTTGCAGCACAGGTTTCAGGCGCACCTGATGGCGTACCAGGCCGCTTTTGCGCAGGCTAGCGCGCTGCAATTGGTAGCTGATTTGCTGGCTCATGCGCTCGATCTGGGATTGCAGCACCCACGCCTGGTCGCGATCCTGCGGACGCTGGGCCATGTCTTCGCTCACGCCCTGCAGCACCGCCAGCGGGGTTTTCAGACTGTGGGCCAGGTCGTCAAGAGAGTCGCGGTAGCGCGTACGCTGTTCGCGCTCGCTGTGCAGCAAACGGTTGAGGGAACCGGTCAGGCGCAGCAGTTCGCGGGGATGCTGCTCGGAAAGGCTCTCGCGGGTGCCGCCCTCGATCTGGTCAAGCTCCTGGCTCAAGCGCCGCAGGGCTTGCAGCCCCCAGGTCAGGCCCAGCCACAGCAAGGTCAGCAGCACCAGCAATGCCGCGCCGAAGCCTAGGTAGAGATTTTCCCGCAGGCCTTCGAGGGTCAGCAGGTATTCGCGCACCGGCTGCAGGGCGACGATACTGAACGCCGCGCTCTTGCCACCGAGCAGCTTGACCTCGACGTCATACACAAAGAATTCCTGGCCGTTGGCCTCGCGAATCCTTGCAAACTCGTTGCCGCGCCCGTCATAGCGCGGCTTGTAGTTGATGTTCTCTTCCTTTGTCGCCCGCGAGCGCCACACCAGATGGCCTTCGCGGTCATAGATATAGCCAAGCAACCGACTGTCAGTGAGGTTGAAGCGTTCGTCGGGCAACTGCGCCGGCATCAGCAGGCGGTTGTTTTCGACCCGCGCGGCGGAAATCAGGGTGGTGACGTCCGACGCCAGGCGCTGTTCGATGGAATCCTGCAATGCCAGGCTGAACGCCCCCTGCATGGCGGGCAACAAGCCGAGCATGAACAACACGGCCAGGGTGGCGGCCGCCAGCATCAACCGCACGCGCAGGGAGCGAATCAACGGCAGCGCTCATTGAACAGGTAGCCCAGGCCACGCACGGTGTCGATCGGCTTGAACCCTGTCGAGCCTTCCAACTTGCGGCGCAGGCGGCCGACCAGCACTTCGATGACGTTCGGATCGCGCTCGTCGTCATCGGGGTAGAGTTGCTCCATCAACCGATCCTTGGCCACCACTTGCTGGTGATGGCGCATCAGGTATTCGAGGATGCGGTATTCGTAGGCGGTCAGCGCCAGGGGCTGTTCGTCGAGGGACGCCTGCTTGCGATTGAGGTCCAGCAGCAAGGGCCCGGCAACGATGGTCGATTGGGTAAAGCCGCTGGAGCGGCGCAGCAAGGCGTTCATCCGCGCTTCCAGCTCTTCGAACTGGAACGGCTTGACTACATAGTCGTCGGCGCCGGCCGCCAGGCCTTCGACCTTGTCCTGCCAATTGCCACGGGCGGTAAGGATCAGGATCGGGAAGGTCTTGGCCTGGCTGCGCAGTTGGCGGATCAGGTCCAGGCCGCCCATGCCGGGCAGGCCCAGGTCGATGATCGCCAGGTCATGGTTGAATTGGCCGGTCTGGTACAGGGCCTCTTCGGCATTGGCCACGGCCTCGACCACATGCCCGCTGTCGGTCAGGCGGGTAAACAGGTGATGACGCAACAGCGCCTCATCTTCCACCACCAGCAATTTCATAAGGCTCTCCAAGGCAATCAACTGTCCGACAGGGGGATATCATAGCGGCCCTGCAAGTCTTGCTGGCGCATTTTAATGCCATTGAACTGGCCGGTCAGGTGTTCGTAGCCGGCGCGATAGGCTGACTGCGGTGCGGTGAGGCCCAATGACTGGCCCCATGGCGTGGGCTGACTGCCAGCGTCTTCGAAGCTGACGCGCTGGATCAGCGTGCTGGACTTCTTCGGTTTCTCGTTACCGAATGCGGCAAAGACACCATCGACGGCCTGGGCCCCGGCGGTGGCACTGAGCATGGTCAACGCCAACATCAGCTTTTTGATCGCAGTCATGGTGTTACCTCATACGCGTTTGGCTGTATGCCCTGGTGTTGGAACCCAGACTACGCAGACGCCCCTGAACTCCCCCTGAACAGGCTCTGAACCTCACCTGAACCACCGCAGGCTATCCTCCAGCCGATCAACTCGGCAAAATACCGCCCATGACGCCCTTACCCGCTTGCTGCACCCCACTCGATGCCCATTGGCCGCTGCCCACCCCCCTGCCGGGCACGGTGTTTCTCAGCACCCGTTTTGATCCCACCTTGCTGGCCGCCGGTGATTTCCAGCGCAGCGCCGTACCATCACCGCCGAGCATCCAGCGCTCTGTGGCCAAGCGCCAGGCCGAATTCCTCGCCGGCCGGCTATGCGCCCGCGCCGCCCTGCACCGACTTGACGGCCTGGACTGCATCCCGGCGATCGGCGAAGACCGCGCCCCGGTATGGCCCACCCATATCAGTGGCTCCATCACCCACAGCACCGGGCACGCCGCCGCCATTGTCGGGCACAAGGCACAATGGCGTGGGCTGGGGATGGACCTGGAAAACCTATTGTCCCTGGAGCGGGCGGAGCGCCTGGCCGGTGAGATTCTGACCGTCGATGAATTGCAGCGCATGGGCACCGTTGACCGCGAGCAGATCGCCCTGCTGGTGACGCTGACGTTCTCGGTCAAGGAGAGTTTGTTCAAGGCGCTCTATCCAATCGTGGGCAAGCGCTTCTACTTTGAGCATGCCGAGGTGCTGGAGTGGTCCGACTCGGGATCTGTGCGGTTGCGCTTACTGACGGACTTGTCCAGCGAGTGGAGCCACGGCACGGAACTGGCGGCGCAGTTTGCGCTGGAGGATGGGCAGTTGCTGAGCCTGGTAGCCATCGGCGCTGGATAGCGATGTCAGGGCTTTTCCCGATCCCGCGGCCAACTCAGGCTGAAACACGCCCCACCCAGATTGTTGCTCTTGCCGATCAATGCCCGCCCGCCGTGCCAATAAATGATGCGTCGCACGATCGACAAGCCCAGGCCATGCCCCCCCGAGGCACGGGTGCGGCTGTCATCCAGACGCAGGAAGGGCGTGAAGATGCGCTCCCAGGCGCTTTCCGGCACACCGGGACCGTCATCCTCCACGTCGATACGGCAGCGCACCTGTCCCACCTGATAGCTGATCAATACCTGGCCCTGGGCGTGGCGCATGGCATTGCTCACCAGGTTTTGCAGGGCGCGGTGCAAATAGCGCGGTTCGGCGTCGACCCAGGCATCATCCCAGTGCGTCGAGGACAGACAAATCCCCCTGGTCACGTTGATCTGAGGACGCAGTGGCGACAATTCGCCGATCACCTGGTCTAGCAACGCATCGAGATCGACCCGCTGAAAATTCAGCTCCGGCGAACCCTGTTCCAGGCGTGCATAGGTGAGCATTTCATCCACCAGGCCATCCAGGTCCTGGATATCGCTGTCCATGCCCTCCAGGTATTTACGCCGAGCATCGGGCGTGGCCGCGTCGCCAAGCATTTCCAGGCCGAAGCGCAAGCGTGCCACCGGCGTGCGCAGCTCATGGGACACTGCGCGCACCAGTTCGCGCTGGATCGCCAGCAACTGCTGCAAGTGCTCGGCCATGCCATTGAACGCCGCCGCCAGGCGCCCCACCGAGTCGGCGCCACGGGCCGGTACGCGGACTTCCAGGTTGCCTTTGGCGATGCGTGTGGCGGCGGCTTCCAGGCCTCTGAGGCGGCGCTCGAGCTGACGCACCAATAGATAGACGATCAGGCCGATCAGGGTCAGGCCGATCAAGGCGATCAGGATCAACCACTGCGCCGGGTAGGGGTTCATCTGAAACAACGGGCCGATTTCCAGCACCCAAGGCGTACCGACCATACCGGCGAACACGCGGATCGAATCGCCGCCCTTGCCCAGGGCCATTACCGTGTCGCCTTCCGACACGCGGCGGCGTTGATCGTCGTCCATATCCGCCTGATCGAGGGTCATCAGGTGCATCTCGAAGCCAAAGCCCTTCGCTTCTTTTATATCGGCCAGCCGCTTGGGCTGCTCGGCCACCGGGAAGCGCACCAGTTCGTCGGCCAGCAGATAGATGGTTGCGCGGGCCAATTGCTCGCTGATCTGCTGCACTTCACCGGTCAACACCAGTTGTTCCTGCTCGCTGACCAGACGCAACACCCGTGCAGCATGGGGGCCGGTCTGCTCCACCAGGACTTGGCCGCGCTGCAGGCGACTGCGCTGGCTGAGGTCCAGTTGGGCATCGGCAAGGGTGCGCAATTCCAGCGGAATGCCGAGCAGACGCTCCCACACCGCCAGGGCACGCTGGCGCTCGATGGGGCTCATGGGCTGAAGGTTGTCGCCCATCAAGGCGAACGTGCCGTGGGCCAGGCGTTCGCGGTACTGGCCGCTGCGCACCTCATTGAGCAGGTGCAGCGCCAGCACGCCGAGCAGCGCCACTAGGATCAGCGCGGCGCACATGCCGCCATAGATACGCAGGAAGATCGAGTTCACAGCGGCATGTCGGCGGCGGCTTCAGGGACGAACAGGTAGCCTTTGCTGCGGATGGTCTTTATAAGGCGCGGATGGATCGGATCGTCGCCGATCTTCGGACGAATACGCGAGATGCGCACGTCAATCGAGCGGTCCTGCCCGTCGTAACCGATGCCGCGCAGGGCGATGAAGATTTCTTCGCGGGACAGGATGCGCCCGGCATTCGCCACCAATAGCCACAGCAGATCGAATTCGGCGCTGGTGAGCTCGATCTCCCCTTCGTGCAACCAGGCTTCACGCAGGGCGTTATCCACCACCAGCGGGCCGAATTGCAGGCGGCGCTGGATCTCCAGTGCAACGGGTTCCGTCGGTTCGCTGCGCCGCAGCAAGGCCTGGATGCGTGCCAGCAACAGGCGCGGGCGCACGGGCTTGCACACGTAGTCGTCGGCGCCCATGTCCAGGCCCAGCACCTGGTCCATGTCATCGGTACGGGCGGTGAGCATCAGGATCACGCCGTCGTAGCGCTCACGCACCTTGCGGCAGATGCTCAGGCCATCCTCGCCGGGCAGCATCAGGTCGAGGATCACCAGGTCCGGTTGCTCGGCGATGATCCGCGCCGCCGCCAGGGCCCCGTCGCCCTCCACCGACACGCGCAGGCCGTTGCTCTCCAGATAGTCACGGGTCAATTCGGCCAGTCGCTGGTCGTCCTCGACGATCAGTATTTGCCAGGCTTCCTGCTCCACGGGTGATCCTCATTGTTATAAGTTCTTCTGGCCGACGCGATCGCGTGCGGGGCGGGCTCGCTCCTGCTTTGATCTTCGCCAGGCATACCCTTTTTGTCATGTTTTGAGGGCATAACGGAAGTCGATTGTAGCCATGCCTCAAGCCACCAACACAAGCCAGGAAATCCATTCGGTGATCGCGTTTTTTTGTGATAGGGTTCGCGCCCTCAAAAATCCAATCGGCTGTTTTCATATTGGAATATTCAGTGACAAACGGCTGAATCCAGCAGCACTGCGGCCTACACGGGCGTTCCACGTTTCATACACATTTTACTCACAACGTTATCCACAGGCGGTGCGTTGCTAAGCCCTCCAAAACGCATTATCTTGTAGCTCGGCGCCAAAAAAACCCTACATGTAGGGTTTTCGACAAAAAGACCAAACACAAATCAGACGAGAAACTCAAGCCCTTTCTTGCTCCTGTTTGGCCTGAACCAAGCATTTTTTCAAAGCCCAAACCGTGCACGCGGATGGCAACCGTTTTCAAGCTCCAACAGCGGAAGACGGTATGGGTGTTGCAGTGCTTGAACCTGGCAACTGTCACCCACCAGGAATACGGCGAAGGGCCTTTGAGCTCCGAACCGAAGACTTCGGCATGGAAGCGGCGCGAATAGCTCTCTTCCTCCTGTCCCGAAGTTGTTATGCCAGGCCCAGGCCTGCTGTAAGTGCTTCAGGACGGAACGGTGGGCACCGTGATGGTGCCCAAATAAATACAGAATGTGGAGACAACACCCCATGCAAACCGACACAACTCGCGAGAACCCGCAGGGCTCCGTGCCGCAGGCCGCTGATTCGAATATGGATCTGTCCGCCACTGCACCCGGCCAACTGCGCGTGATCAAGCGTAACGGCACTGTCGTTCCTTACACCGATGACAAAATCACCGTCGCCATCACCAAAGCGTTTCTTGCAGTTGAAGGCGGCACCGCTGCCGCGTCGTCGCGCATCCACGACACCGTTGCCCGCCTGACCGAACAAGTTACCGCGACCTTCAAGCGTCGCATGCCGTCGGGCGGCACCATCCACATCGAAGAAATCCAGGACCAGGTCGAACTGGCCCTGATGCGTGCCGGCGAGCAGAAAGTCGCCCGCGACTACGTGATCTACCGTGATTCGCGCGCCAAGGAACGTGCCGTACGCTCCCCGCAAGAAGCCGCCGTACAAGCGCACCCCTCGATCCGCATCACCCTAGCCGACGGCACCTTTGCCCCTCTGGACCTGGGCCGCCTGAACACCATCATCACCGAAGCCTGCGAAGGCCTGGAAGAAGTCGACGGCGACCTGATCCAGCGCGAGACCCTGAAGAACCTGTACGACGGCGTGGCCCTGACCGACGTCAACACCGCCCTGGTGATGACCGCCCGTACCCTGGTTGAGCGCGAACCGAACTACTCGTTCGTGACCGCACGCCTGCTGATGGACACCCTGCGTGCCGAAGGCCTGGGCTTCCTCGGCGTGGCCGACAGCGCCACCCACCACGAGATGGCCGACCTGTACGCCAAGGCCCTGCCGGCCTACATCGCCAAGGGTATCGAATACGAATTGCTGAACCCGGTCCTGGCGACTTTCGACCTGGAAAAACTCGGCAAGGCGATCAACCACGAGCGCGACCAGCAGTTCACCTACCTGGGCCTGCAAACCCTGTACGACCGTTACTTCATCCACAAGGACGGTATCCGCTTCGAACTGCCGCAAGTGTTCTTCATGCGCGTGGCCATGGGCCTGGCGATCGAAGAGAAGCACAAAGAAGACCGCGCCATCGAGTTCTACAACCTGCTGTCGTCCTTCGACTACATGTCGTCGACCCCGACCCTGTTCAACGCCGGCACCCTGCGTCCACAGCTGTCGAGCTGCTACCTGACCACCGTGCCGGACGACCTGTCGGGCATCTACCACGCGATCCACGACAACGCCATGTTGTCCAAATTCGCCGGCGGCCTGGGTAACGACTGGACCCCGGTGCGCGCACTGGGTTCGTACATCAAGGGCACCAACGGCAAGTCCCAGGGCGTCGTACCGTTCCTGAAAGTCGTCAACGACACCGCCGTAGCGGTCAACCAGGGTGGCAAGCGCAAGGGCGCTGTCTGTGCCTACCTGGAAACCTGGCACATGGACATTGAAGAGTTCATCGAGCTGCGCAAGAACACCGGCGATGACCGTCGTCGTACCCACGACATGAACACCGCCAACTGGATTCCTGACCTGTTCATGAAGCGTGTCTTCGACGACGGCAAGTGGACCCTGTTCTCGCCCTCCGAAGTACCGGACCTTCACGACCTGACCGGCAAGGCCTTCGAAGAGCGCTACGAGTACTACGAAGCCCTCACCGAATACCCAGGCAAGGTCAAGCTGTTCAAGACCATCCAGGCCAAAGACCTGTGGCGCAAAATGCTGTCCATGCTGTTCGAAACCGGCCACCCATGGCTGACCTTCAAAGACCCGTGCAACCTGCGCAGCCCGCAGCAGCACGTGGGCGTGGTCCACAGCTCGAACCTGTGCACCGAGATCACCTTGAACACCAACAAGGACGAGATCGCCGTTTGCAACCTGGGCTCGATCAACCTGCCGAACCACATCGTCAACGGCAAGCTGGACACCGTAAAGCTTGCCCGCACCGTCAACACCGCCGTTCGCATGCTCGATAACGTGATCGACATCAACTACTACTCGGTGCCACAGGCGCAGAACTCCAACTTCAAGCACCGCCCGGTCGGCCTGGGGATCATGGGCTTCCAGGACGCTTTGTACCTGCAGCACATTCCTTACGGTTCGGACGCAGCGGTCGAGTTCGCCGACAAGTCCATGGAAGCGGTCAGCTACTACGCGATCCAGGCGTCCTGCGACCTGGCCGACGAGCGTGGCGCCTACGAGACGTTCCAGGGTTCGCTGTGGTCCAAAGGCATCCTGCCGCTGGATTCGCAACAGATCCTGATCGCGCAGCGCGGCCAGAAGTACATCGACGTTGACCTGAACGAATCCCTGGACTGGGCGCCGGTACGTGCCCGCGTGCAAAAAGGTATTCGTAACTCGAACATCATGGCCATCGCACCGACCGCCACCATCGCCAACATCACCGGCGTATCGCAGTCGATCGAACCGACCTACCAGAACCTGTATGTGAAATCGAACCTGTCGGGCGAATTCACCGTGATCAACCCGTACCTGGTTCGCGACCTGAAAGCCCGCGGCCTGTGGGACTCGGTCATGATCAACGACCTGAAGTACTACGACGGTTCCGTGCAGCAGATCGAACGCATCCCGCAAGAACTCAAAGAGCTCTACGCGACCGCCTTCGAAGTGGACACCAAGTGGATCGTTGACGCCGCCAGCCGTCGCCAGAAGTGGATCGACCAGGCGCAGTCGCTGAACCTGTACATCGCCGGCGCTTCGGGCAAGAAGCTCGACGTGACCTACCGCATGGCCTGGTACCGCGGCCTGAAAACCACTTACTACCTCCGTGCCCTGGCCGCGACCAGCACCGAGAAGTCGACCATCAACACCGGTAAGCTGAACGCGGTTTCCAGCGGCAACCACGGTGATGACTCGGTGCTCGCCGCACCGGCCGGCCCGGCACCAGTGCCAAAGGCCTGTGCGATCGACGAGCCGGATTGTGAAGCTTGCCAATAAGCTGAGCCGGCAGGCGCCCCAAGGCGCTGCATGAGAAGCCCCCGACAGACCCACTGGGTTTGCCGGGGGCTTTCTTTTGCCTGCGGTTTTACTTTTTGGGGGCTCCATGGGAGGCAGATTTGCTGTGGAGAGCGGGCTGGCCACAATAAACCCGATGCTTCGACTTAGACCGACCGTGAAATCAGTGCTGGCTCACTCATGATGATGGCCTGCGAAAACAAAACACCCTGCGAAAGCT
Organism: Pseudomonas extremaustralis; assembly: GCF_900102035.1. Taxonomy (NCBI): domain Bacteria; kingdom Pseudomonadati; phylum Pseudomonadota; class Gammaproteobacteria; order Pseudomonadales; family Pseudomonadaceae; genus Pseudomonas; species Pseudomonas extremaustralis. The sequence continues at coordinate 6,645,412 of NZ_LT629689.1, read as the reverse complement.
CAGCCTTCGCAGGGTGTTGGAGGAGGCCTCTCAATAGCCCCTCTTTCGAGGGGCTTATTGTGGAGCGCTACCGCATCAGGTCATCTGAATGATGGTCTGCATGATGGTGCTCTGGGTGGAGATGGTCTTGGCGTTCGCCTGATAGTTGCTCTGGGCCTTGATCAGGTCCACCAGCTCGTTGGTCAGGTTGACGTTGGAGTTCTCCAGGGAGTTGGCCACGATCGAGCCCAGGGTACCGGCTTGAGGGGTGTCATAACCCGGCTGGCCCGAGGCGAAGGTCTCTCTCCAAGTCGTGCCACCCGATGGCTGCAGGCCCTGTTCGTTATTGAAGCTGGCCAGGGAGATCTGGCCGATGGCCTTGCTCTGCTGGTTGCTGAACGTGGCGAACAGTACGCCGCTGCCGTCGATTTTCAAGCCGGTGATCTGGCCGGTGGCATAACCATCGGTGACCGGTGGGTTGCGGTAGCTGGCCGAGTTGTACTGGGTGATATTCGCCATATTGACCGCAATACCACCGGCATTGGCCGCGGCACCGTTAGCAGTCCATACACCGTTGGTCACGGTACCCGGTACCCAGTTGGAAATGGTCAGCGTGGTGTTGGAGACCGCGCTAGGCGGGGTAACCACACCCGTGAGCTTACCGCCGGTGTCGAATGTCAGGGTCGACGCAACGGGTGCCACCGCGCCTGCGCCACTGATCGGGGTACCATCAGGGTTACGGCCGTCGATCAGGGTGTAGGAGTTCCATTGGTTCGAACCCGTCTTCACCAAGTACTGCACCATCGGGTGAGCGTTGCCTTGGGTATCGTACAAGGTGGTGCTGTACTGGGTGGTGAAGGTACTGGTGTCGCTTGGGTTGAATGGCTTGGCCACCTGGTCGATCACCACCTCCGAGGAGTTCAGGTTACTGGTAGAGTCCACGGTGCTGGAAGCTTTTGGCGGCAGGTTCGACAAGTTGAGTTGCAGGTCGACCAAGCCACCCTTGACGATCTTGCCGTTGGTATCCGCAGCGTAGCCTTGCAGGCGCGAAGTGCCGGTGTTGTTGGTGATGTAGCCGTCTTTGTCCGCACGGAAGGCACCGCTACGGGTGTATTCCAGCGAACCGTCGCTGCCCTTCTGAACGAAGAAGCCACCGCCCTGGATCGCCATGTCCAGGATGCCGCCACTGTTGTTGACGTCGCCCTGGGTGAATTGCTGGGACACCGCAGCCAGGTTCACACCGTTACCGACGCTGTTCTGGCCGGTGCCCAGCTTGGACGCGGCGTAGATGTCGGCGAATTCCGCGCGGGACGATTTGAAGCCAGTGGTCGCGACGTTGGCGATGTTGTTGCCAGTTACGTCCAGCTGTTTGTTGGCCGCATAGAGGCCGCTAAGGCCGATATTAAAAGACATGTTTCTCTCCCTCTGCCGTATTTAGCCGGCTCTATGTACCGATAGTCTGAATTTGCGAGAGCTTGACGCTGCCCATGCCACCGGCAAGGTTCAGCACCATTTCGCCGCCGGTCTGGCTCAACGTCACACTGGTCACCGTTGCCGGCAGCGAAGTCGCCAGGGCCACCGAGTCGCCGCTGTCACTCTTGGTGGTCGCCGCGAAGGTGTAAGTACCGGCGGGAGCAACATCACCCGCATCGGTCTTGCCATCCCAGATGAAGCTGGAAGTGCCAGCACTCTGGGCGCCCATATCAATGGTGCGCACCACAGCGCCGCTTGCATCGGTGATCTTGACGGACACGTTGCCCGTTGCCGCAGTCACCGCGACCGAACCGGTCATGCTCTTGCTTGTGTCCACCAAGGCCTTGTCGGTCTGGGTGATGATCGAACGCCCTACCAGCGAAGAAGCCTGCAGCGCTTGCGAGGAGCTGAAGTTGCTGGAGATCGCATTCACCGAATCGTTCAGGGTGTTGATGCCTTCCAGGCTGCTGAACTGTGCCAGCTGGGCCACGAATGCACCGTTGTCCTGAGGCGACAGCGGATTCTGGTTTTTCAGTTGTGTCACCAGCAATTGCAGGAACGCATCCTTGCCCAGCGATTGGTTACCCGTCGCCGCACTGGTCGCGGCGGCGATGCTGGTGTTGTCTGTCGCAGTCTTGACCTTGGTGTTGAAAAGGTCCTGGACCGCTGTGTTGGTAGACGTATCAACAATGGCCATTATTTGGCGCCCCTTATCACTGACCCAGGGTCAGGACCTTCTGCATCATGGTTTTGGCGGTGTTCATCATTTCCGCGTTGGTCTGGAACGAGCGGCTGGCGGAAATCATGTCGGCCATTTCCTCGACCACGTTGACGTTCGGGTAGTACACGTAGCCTTTTTCGTTGGCCGCCGGGTGGTTAGGCTCGTAGCGGGCTTCCAGATTGCTCTGGTCTTCAACCACGCCGAGTACCTGCACGCCAGACCCTGCGGCATCCTTGTTCTGGAACAACGAATCGCTGCCACCGCTCTGGCCGCCCTGGAACATGGTGGCGAACACCGGGTGACGGGCGCGGTAGGTCTGGTCAATGCTCGAAGACACAGTCTCGGCGTTGGCGATGTTACTGGCGACGGTGTTCAAGCGCGTGGTCTGCGCGCTCATGCCACTGCCGGCAATATTGAAAACACTGGCTAAGGACATGGCTTACTCTCCACGCAGGGCTGACATCAGCCCTTTGAATTTACTGTTGAGCAGGGTAAAGCTGGCCTGGAAGTTCACCGAGTTCTCGGCGTAGGCCGATTGCTCCAGCTGGGCGTCGACGGTGTTCTGGTCGATCGACGGCTGCATCGGCGTGCGATACAGCAGCGACTCGTCCCCACTGCTCAGGCCTTGCGCTTCGATATGACGGCTGTTGGTCATATTCAAGGCGAAGGTGCCGTTCTTGGTCTTATCCTGCTGTGCGGCGAGCACGGCGGAGAAGTCCAGGTCCAGAGCCTTGTAGTTCGGGGTGTCGGCGTTGGCAATGTTGTTGGCCAGGACTTCGGCACGCTGGGCGCGAAAGCCCAGGGCTTGTTCGTGGATACCGAGCGCTTTATCGAAGCTGATGCTCATGGCGGAAACCTTTAGGCTGACCTGCTGTTCGTTAACAGGGTTATAGCAAGGCCCATGCCAATGTTTGACAGCCCCGTAAATCAAGGGCTTGCGCGAAAATTGCCGGCGGCAATGCCAGAAAAGCGGCAACCGGTTTCCGCGTAGTGCCAGTAAAGCGGCAATGGGATTGCCGTTTTTTTCAGCTTTGCCGCAGAAACAAATGTGGGAGGGGGCTTGCTCCCGATAGCGGTATATCAGTGATAGCTACATCAACTGAACCACCGCTATCGGGAGCAAGCCCCCTCCCACACTTTGTCTGCGTACGGCTTACTTCGCCTGGTAGATGATCCCCGGGCTGCACTGCACCATCTGGAAATGATCCGGCAGGCCATTGAGCGCCTCGGACGCACCGAGAAACAGGTAGCCGCCGCGCTTAAGGGTTCCGTGGATGCGCAGCAGGATGTCCTTCTTCACCTCGGCCGAAAAGTAGATCAGTACGTTGCGGCAGAACACCATGTCGAACTTGCCGAGGCTGGCATAGCTGTCGAGCAGGTTGAACGAGCGAAACTCCACGCGGTTCTTGATCGGCGCCTTGATCGCCCAGCGCCCCGCCCCTTTTGGGTCGAAGTAACGTTGCAGCCGTTCCTGGGACAAACCGCGCCCCAGGGCCAGGCTGTCGTATTCGCCGGTCTTGCAATTGGTGAGCATGGTGCCGGACAGGTCGGTAGCGACAATTTGCGCCCCGGCTTTAAGCTGGCCCATGTTGGTCCGCTCGAACTCATCGATGGCCATCGAAATCGAGTACGGTTCCTGCCCCGACGAGCAGGCAGCCGACCAGATACGCAAGCGCTGCCCAGGACTGGCCTTGATGGCCTCCGGCAGCACCTTGCTCTTGAGCACTTCAAAGGGATAGGTATCGCGAAACCACAGGGTTTCATTGGTGGTCATGGCATCGACCACCATTTCCTTGAGCCCGCTGCGCGGCTGCCCCTGAATACGCTGCACCAACTCACCCAGAGACTTGATGCCCTGCTGCTCCATCAGCTTATTGAGACGGCTGGATACCAGGTACTGCTTGTTTTCACCGAGCAATATGCCACAGGCTTTCTCCAGGAAGACCCGGAACTGTTCGAAATCCAAATTACCCGTAGACAATGATACCGCCTCTTAAATCGTGTGACCGCCCGGGAGAAATTCCCTAGCCGTGATCTGCTGCCTTGATCCGGTCGACTACCCGGGATGCCAGGTCATCAGGACGAAATTTGGCCAGGAAGTCATCGGCACCGACCTTCTTGACCATCGCCTGGTTGAATACGCCCGACAGCGAAGTATGCAGGATGATATGCAATTTTTGCATGCGTGGGTCGCTGCGTATTTCGGCCGTGAGGGTATAGCCATCCATTTCCGGCATTTCGATGTCGGAGATCATCATCAAGAATTCGTCTTCCGGCTTCTTGCCCTCCTCCACCAGCTTGCGCAGATAATCCAGCGCTTGGCGACCGTCATTGAGGGCCACCACTTCAACGCCGACGGTTTGCAGGCAACGGGTGACCTGCTTGCGCGCTACTGAAGAGTCATCCACCGTCAGCACACGCAACGAGATGGCCTTGTGCGCCGTGTCAGCGTCCACCACGCCGACGGAAATCGCTTCCGACGTAGGGGCCACTTCGGCGAGGATTTTCTCGACGTCGATGATTTCCACCAATTGATTATCGACCCGCGTCACGGCCGTGAGGTAGTGATCGCGGCCAGTGCCCTTGGGTGGTGGATGGATCTCTTCCCAGTTCATGTTGACGATGCGCTCCACAGAGCGCACCAGGAACCCCTGGGTCTTGGTGTTGTACTCGGTAATGATCACGAACGGGTTTTCGCGGTCCTGCAGACCTGCCGAACTGGTGGCCAGGGCCAGATCAAGAATCGGAATGGTAGCGCCACGGATATTGGCGACCCCACATACCACCGGGCTGGATTTGGGCATGATCGTCAGCTTGGGACATTGCAGCACTTCCCGCACCTTGAACACGTTGATGCCATATAGCTGCTTGCCGTCGAGACGGAAAAGCAACAACTCCAGGCGATTCTGCCCTACCAGCTGTGTACGCTGGTTTACTGAATCCATTACACCTGCCATGCCCAGACTCCTACGCTAAAACCTTTGGGGGTACGACGCGTACCCAACACTAAACGGCACGAGCTTTGCTATTTATTGATCATGGACATTAAAACGACAGTTTCCCGACGCCCTCGCCTCACAGGAATGCGCAGATCACTCTACGCATCAATGGCGCTGCTCGCCTTGAGCCTGGGCGCCACGGCCCGCGCTGACAACGTCACCTTGCCTGATCTCCTTATCGGCGTCACTCAAGGCTTTCTTGAATTCACTGTAGAAGATTATCTGGCGACCACACAGACGCCGGGACGTTATGAGATCCAGGTCAACCCATTGGACCCCCGTCTGCGCATGCCAATGTGCGACAAGGAATTGACAGCCTCCCTGGAAAGCCCCGCCCAACCCATCGGTCGCGTGACGGTCAAGGTACGCTGCGAAGGTGGCTCGCCCTGGACCGTGTTCGTGCCGGCTCAGGTCAAACTGTTCAGGGATGTGGTGGTGGTAGCCCGCCCACTGAAACGCACCGGCATCATCGGCTTTGAGGATGTTGTGCTGCGCGAACGGGATATCAGCCTGATCAATCAGGGGTACCTGACCTCGCTCGACCAAGCCATCGGGCAGAAACTGACCCGACCAGTGGTCACCGATCAGGTCATTACGCTGGTACATCTGGAACAGGCCGAGGTCATTCGCAAGGGCGATCAGGTGGTGATTTCCGCCAGTAGTGGCGGGCTGAACGTGAAAATGCCCGGAGAAGCGCTGTCCAACGGCGGCATGAGCGAACAGATCCGGGTCAAGAACCTAAACTCCAACCGAGTGATCAAGGCACGGGTGACGGCGCCCGGCCAAGTCGAGGTAGCCTTATAGATTACTGGTACAGGACGCCGGCTTTTCCTACACTGTGCGCGAGATGTCCCGTGCGGAGATTTATTGTCATTCGCGCCTAAAGTTTGTCCGGGTATGGCCGAAAACATGGCAAGCGTCCAAATACCCAGAGGTTTTTTTTATCATGGTCATCGATTTCAGTCGTTTGAATAGCACCCCGACAACGTCAGGCACTACGCGCGCCGCTGGCACCAAGGACAGCGTAGAAGCCAAGGCCCAGCCGCTGCCCGCCAAGACAGAACAGGCCAGCGCCAGCCAGAGCGGGGAATCCGTACACCTGAGCAATGAGGCTCAACAGTTGCAGAAGGTCACTGACTCGCTGCGCGATCAGCCCGTCGTCAATAAAGCCCGAGTGGCCGAATTGAAACAGGCAATCGCCGATGGCAGCTATAAAGTCGACAGCAACCGTGTAGCCAGCAAGCTGCTTAACTTCGAAGCCGAGCGCTAGGCACAGGCCTGCGCCGGGCTTTTGGACGCTTAAAACCCAAGGCCAGCCATGCATCACGACGAACATTTGCTTCAACTGATCATTGATGATCTAGCGCCGACGCAACAATTGCTCGAGCTGCTCAAAGAAGAATCCCTGGCCCTCTATGGCCGGGATATGCCGTTGCTGGAAGAAATTCTGGCACGCAAGCAGTCGCTGATTGTCCTGCTGGAACAGCATGGCAAGAAACGCAGTCAGATTCTCACCGGCCTGGGCCTGCCGGCAGACCATGATGGCCTGGCGCAACTGGCCAGCCACTCCTCGGTCGGCGATCAACTACTGGCCCAGAGCAAAGAACTCAATCAACTGCTCGCCCAATGCCAGGAAGTCAACCTGCTCAATGGTCAGTCGATCCAGCTTCAGCAAGCGACGACCGCCAACCAGTTGCGCATACTTCACGGCGGAGAACCTCCGGCGCTTTACAACGCCCAGGGCTCCACCTCGCGCCTGGTCAAGCCAAGTACCCGCAGCCAAGCCTGATGCCTGTTTAGCGCGCGGCCTATCCAAGTCGCGCCACATACTGGCAAAATGCTCGCCATTGCGTGTAGTCGTATTTTGTCTGGAGATGGAAGAACCGTGTTCAACGCACTTAATGCGGAAGATGCCCCGCAGCCACCCAAGGTCCTCACCACGCCTCTGGAAATCGCCGGCACGTTGCGGATGCTGCAGGACAGCCATGACCCGCTGATCATCACCTTCCATGAACGCAGCCAGCGCTTCCAGAGCTACCTGGTGGACGTCAGCCGGGACAACGGCACCCTGGCGCTGGATGAAATGATCCCCCGCGACGGCGAACGCCATCTTGAGAACGGCGAACCCTTCCGCATCGAAGGCTTCCACGATGGCGTGCGCGTCGCCTGGGAAAGCAAAGGCAACCTGAGCATCAGCGAAAAGGACGGCCACCGCATCTATACCGGCAGCATGCCCGACGAAGTGGTCTACCACCAGCGCCGCAATGCCTTCCGCGCAGCCTTGAAACTGGCCCAACTGGTCAACATCGAGCTGGGCGGCGAGAAGTTGAAGGTGCCCGTCAGCGGCAAGCTGTTGGATATTTCCGCCACGGGTTGCAAATTGCGCTTTGAAGGTGACATCTCCGAGCGCCTGCAACTGGGCCAGGTCTACGACCGCTTTATCGCCGCCCTGCCCTTTGGCAGCATGACCACCTCGGTAGAGCTGCGTTACCTGCATTACGAAGAGAAGATCAACACCACCTTCGCCGGCGTGCGCTTCCACAACATGAGTGGCCTGGTACAACGCCAGGTCGAACGGTTTGTGTACCAGCTGCAACGTGAAGCGCGGCGCTTCGACAAAGACGACGATTTTTAAACCTTAACGATCGCGACAAAAAACGGGCAGGTCCTTCTGGGATCTGCCCGTTTTTTTTGCCATCAGGGCCGCGCCCGACTCAAGTCATGGGGATGCTCTTCCGGCCCCAGAGGTTCCGGCGGACCTTCAAAGGCGGGCTCATCCACCGGCGGTTGCGGATCGACCTCAGGTTCAGGCTCCGCGGCGGCAGTCTGCATCTGCTCCTGCACCATCTGCTCATTCACCCGCGGATCAAGGGCAGCCACCAACGGCGAGCTGGACATGCTGTCGGGCATCGCCACATGCTGCAGCGGCGCGTCATCCACCTGATGCATATTGGTAACGGCTTTGGGCCGGATACGCCACACCAGGATCAATGCGCACAGACTGAAGAACGCATACAGCATCTGGCTGCCGAACATGTTCATCATCACACCGGCCAGCAATGGCCCGATACTGGCGCCGACACCGTAGGTCACCAGCAACATGGCCGTGAGCGAAACACGACGGTCACTCTCCACATGGTCATTGGAAAACGCTACCGCCAACGGGTACAGGCAGAACTGCACCAGGGAACACACGAACCCCACCACGAACAGCACTTCCAGCGGCACCTTGGTCAACACCGCCAACGGCAATGCCGCCACTGCCAGGCACACGGCAAAGCAGCGAATCAACAGTGCGCGATCATAGCGATCCGACAACCAGCCCAACGGCCACTGCACCACCAGCCCGGCAAAGATGCAGCTACCCATGAACAGGCCCACCTGTTCGGTGGTCAGCCCTTGCTGAGAAGCATAGAGCGGCGCCAGACCGTAGAACGACCCCACGATCAAACCGGCCCCCAGCACGGTACTCAGCGACTGCGGTACACGCTTGATAAAGAAGCGCGGCTCCATTGGCGCAGGATGCAGAGGCGCCGGGTGAATACGTCGGGTCATGGCCACCGGCACCAGGCACAGCGCAAAACACAGCGCGACCAACATCAACAGTTCCAGCCCCAGTTGAGGATGCATGACCAGAATCAGTTGACCCAGCACCAGCCCCAGGTAAGAAGCAATCATATAGCCGCTGAACACCAGGCCACGCTGCTTGGCATCCGCCTGCTCGTTGAGCCAGCTTTCGATGACCATGTACTGGCACATCATCCCCAGGCCGACGATCACCCGCAGCACGATCCAGGCCGGCAGCCAGTCGACCAGGCCATGACCAAGCACCGCCGCACCGACAATCCCGGCACACGTGGCGTAGGCACGGATGTGTCCGACCCGGGCGATCAGGCGGTGCCCGATCTTGCCCCCCAGTACCAGGCCAAAATAGTTGGCCGCCATCAACGCACCGACCCACAAGCTGTCGACATGGTCGGCTGCCAGGCGCAGGGCCAGGTAGGTACTGAGCAGGCCAGAGCCGATCAGCATCATCAAAGAAGCGAAATAAAGGGCTCGAAAAGATTTCCAGATCTGGCGCATCGGCGTTCCGAGCGGCTCCTTGCGGTGAGAGACAGGACTACCGGCATGATAGTCCCGGGTTGCCGGGTCCGGACAGGCGACATGCGCTATTTCCGGGGATTATTTTGTTTACCACGATTGGCTACAGCTCAGATCAGACGCCGGCGAGAAGCGTGTGGGTACACCTTTGCGATAAATACAGGAGCCCTTGCTGTGAACCTCAATCGACGGCAAGGTTCGACCGGCGTAGGAAAAGACCGAACGCCCACGAAAAAGCCCCGCGTGAAAGATCTGGAGGAGTACCGCTTCGGCGATGCGGTTCACGTCGGATTGTTACGGTTCCAATAACAATGTTTTCCAGTCTTATGGATTTATTCAAAAAAACATCGCTATAGACTAGCGCGTGCATCAAACCACCTCGATCAAACCCCGAATCAGTCGAAACAGCGTATGCGCCCGGCCAAGGTTCGCAGAACCTGCGGACATACTCATTACAGACTGAACAGTAAGCCGGCTTAATACTGCCGCCAACGTTTTGTTTACCCCTCCTGCCAACACTCAATCAGTCCAGTAATTCGCCCTCCCTTTGCCTCGGGAACATGGACGAACGACACCTGGACAGCGAAATGCCGGACTGAGCAGTCGGCCAGATTGCCCGTACGCAGTGGACGCAACTTTGTATCTCCCCAACTGAGCACATACAAATATGACGGACGATAATCGATCCAACCCTGGAAGTTCCTCAATGAGCAATATCGCAAGGGGACTGTTTTCCCTGCTTGTTTTTACCGCAGCATTGGCGTTGATATACGGCGGCGTAAAGCTGTCAGCACTCGGCGGATCGAGTTATTACCTGCTTGCCGGCCTGGCTTATTTAGTGCTCGCGGCACTCTTCGTTGTGCGCAAACCCATTAGCATTGCCCTCTCCGTGGTCATATTCCTGGCCACCTGTGCGTGGGCTTTTTACGAAGTCGGTCAGTTCAGCTATTGGGAGCTGCTTCCGCGCCTGGTCGTTCCGGCCATCATCCTGACCCTCAGCCTGTGGGTCGGCGCCGCCTTCCCGAATACGTCCTCAAGCACACGGCGCGCAGCCAATCGCTTCGGGTTTGCTGTGTTTCTCGCCCTGATCGCAACGTTCGTTGCTGCGTTCTTCCCCCACGGCGGGATCTCGAACCCTGTCGCCGCAGTTGGCCCGACCACACCCAGCGAGCCATCCAACGCCCCTGAAAACTGGGAGTTCTTCGGGCGTAATGCCTCGGGAACACGATTTGCCCCCTATACGCAAATCACCCCGGATAACGTCAAGGACCTGCAAGTTGCCTGGACCTACAGGACCGGCCGCCGCACCACCGGTGCGGGCGCTGGCGTTGACGAAAACACACCGCTGCAGATCGGCAACGTACTGTATTCATGTACGCCGGAAAACCTGATCACCGCTCTTGACGGAGATACGGGTAACCCGATCTGGAAATTCGACCCTCATGCCAAGAGCGAAGAGCATGTCACTTGCCGCGGCGTGGGCTACTACGACATTGATAAAGACGACAGCTTGAGCGCGGCGGCAAAAGCCTCCTATGGCAATGAGCAGCAATGTCGCCAGCGTATTCTGGTGTCGTCTGTAGATGCCCGCTTGTTTGCACTGGATGCACACACCGGCGCCCTTTGCCAAAGCTTTGGGGACAAGGGTTATGTCGACCTCAAGAAAGGCATGGGCCCGACGGAAAACAGTAAGCGCTATCACCCGACGTCGCTGCCTGTTGTCATGGGCCACCTCACAGTGGTCGGCGGCTGGGTACGCGACATTGTGGCGGGCGAGCCTTCCGGGGCGGTTCGGGCATTCGATGTCTTGACCGGGTCCCTGGTATGGGCCTGGGACGTAGGTGCGCCCGAGGGTACAGATACAACGGCTGCCGATCACCAATTCACTCTGGAAACTCCTAACGTATGGACTATTCCGACCTACGATAAAGAATTGAACCTGGTCTACCTGCCGACCGGCAATGGCCCTCCAGACTATTGGGGCGGTGATCGTAACCAAGCCAAGGAAAAATTCGGCGCGGCCGTCGTGGCAGTCGATGCATCGACCGGTAAAGCCAAATGGGTTTACCAGATGGTTCACCACGACGTGTGGGATTACGACCTGCCTTCCCAACCCGTGCTGTATGACATCAAGAATGCCCAAGGCGTGAAAACGCCAGTGCTGATTCAGACCACCAAGACTGGCCATATCTTTGTGCTGGACCGTCGTACCGGCCAGCCGGTAACCGAAGTCCAGGAACGCGCGGTCACCACCTCGCCGGCAGCAGAAGGCGAGCACCTGTCGCCGACGCAACCATACTCGGTTGGCATGCCAGTCATTGGCGCCGACCCACTGACTGAAAAGTCGATGTGGGGCGTATCGACCTTCGACCAACTGTATTGCCGCATCATGTTCAAAGACTCCGTCTACGTAGGGCCGTTTACACCACCCACCGAAAAGCCGTACATCGAGTGGCCTAGCTTGCTCGGCGGCATGAACTGGGGCGGCATGTCCATCGACGAAAACACCGGCATGATGTTCGTCAACGACATGCGCATGCCTTTGCGGATGTCACTGGTCACCAAGGAAGAGACCAAAAAGTTCAAAGTATCCACCGATGAAGTCCCCGGCTTCATGGGCACCATTCGTCCGCAAGTGGCCGGCATCTATGGCGGCGTGAAAATCGACATTCTCCAGTCTCCGCTGGGCGTGCCGTGCAACACCCCACCGTTCGGCAGCATGAGCGCGATTGATCTCAATACTCAAAAACTGGTCTGGCAGGTTCCAATGGGTACGGTCCAGGACACAGGCCCGCTGGGGATCAAGACGCACATGCAGATTCCCCTGGGTATGCCGACACTGGGCGGCCCGACTTCGACGGCCTCCGGCCTGGTGTTCTTCGCAGGCACCCAGGACTACTACCTGCGCGCGCTCGATTCGGCCAGCGGCAAAGAAGTGTGGAAAGCACGCCTGCCGGTTGGCGCAGTTGCCGCCCCGCTGATCTACAAGTCACCCACCACAGGGAAGCAGTACGTGGTTATCTCCGCCGGTGGCATGAGCCATTCGCCTGACGTCGGTGATTACATCATTGCTTACACGCTGCCGGACAGCGTCAAGAAATAATGCGTTAGTGGCTGTCTAGTCCTGGAATAGGTTCAAACCTATTTCAGTCTCAAAACGCCCGGTGCACCGCATCGGGCGTTTTGTATTTCAGGGAGAAATGCGGTCGCTCCCCCGTTGTAGATCTGCACCGACTCATCCACCATTTTCACTGCATCCGCCAGGTCTTGGGGTCGATGCAGCAAAAGCTCCGTTTTCAAAATCTCGTTTACCCGCTCGGCCATCGCGTTCTGATAGCAATCATAACCGTCGGTCATTGAGCACCTGATCCCGTGCTTGATGTGCGTCTGCTGGTATAAGTCGGAGCAGTACTGGAAGCCGTCATTTTCGCCAACGACTCTGGCGAAATCGCATGCGTCAGAGAATGAGCCGACGAGGAAATTGTTGGGATAAGCGCCGATGGAACGGGTGTTCAGGAGCCTCAAAACCGAGTGGATACCGACCATTGGGGACATGACGACTCAGGAAACTCAGCGGGATATAAGCCATTTCTTGATGCATCGATACAACTGGGTTAGGCCGCATCAGTTTAACGGTGGGCTGGCTCCAACTCGGGCCGAAGAAAAACTTAACGTCGTGTCCGGGATAGTTGGCCACTACACAGGCTTATTTTGCCTTTTCCGAGCTTTCCGCTTGATAAGGAACACCCAAAGTGCAACAGCGTTAGTAGAACGCCCTAACTGATACAGGCACCCATCATGTTCATCCGCGCATACCTCAGAGCTTCCACCGAAGAACAAGACGCCGGCCGCGCCCGTGCCTCGCTTGAGCAGTTCGCCAGCGACCATAATAAGGTCATTGCGAGCGTGTACCTGGAGAACGCTAGCGGCGCCACCGCCGACCGGCCGGAGTTGCCGCGCCTGCTGAAAGATGCGCGCAAGGGTGACGTGCTGCTGGTGGAATCTATAGACCGCCTCTCCCGCCTCCCGGTAGACGACTGGCAAAAGCTCAAGGCTGCGATGGATTCCAAGGGGGATGAGTTCACCGGGAGGATGCTGGGGGCGATCAATTCAATGCTGGTGGATATGATGGCCGCCATTGCGCGCAAGGATTACGAGCAGCGGCGCGAGCGCCAGGCCCAAGGCATCGAGAAAGCCAAAGCCGCCGGCAAGTATCAGGGCCGCCCCATCGACAATGACATGCATAAGCGGGTGACCGAACTGCTCCGTGCCGGCCTTGGTGTACGTGCCACAGCACGTCATGCTAACTGCTCGACTACAACAGTATTACGAATCAGAGATAGGGCTTAGCCCGGCACTTTCTTCACCTCTTCCACCACTGAATTAGCAGCGGGCGTGTTCGCTTTCTTGCCTCACAGCCTCAAGGCGTCTCTTCCGTATTCAACAACGGCCCAACCGACCCAAACGGATAACTACCCATCCCAATCCGCAACGGCGTGATTGGGCTCGCCGCTGCCCCAATCAGCAGCACGTTGTCGATGACAATGGTTTCCCCAGGAGCACGGTTATCCGCCGCGACTATCAGGTAGTAAGTGCCGCTGGTTGTCACCGTGCCCTTCAACACTTGGCTGATGACTCCCACTATGCCAGTCGCCTTGCCAAAACCTTCAGCCTGCACGTTGCCTTTGGCGTCCACCAATATCAAATAAGGGTTCAGGGCGTACTTGCTGAACCCCAGGCACGCGTTGACGCACCAGGAGTTAACGTCAATATGAAAGGGTTTGTCCTTTATTAAGGCGACGCTGAATAATCGATAGTTCGACGGTACCCCGTTAATCAAGATGCGCGGTTCCGCAGCGGTGATCTTCCACTGGGGTGGCCGCCATCCTGGGTTGATCGGCATGGGCACGGCTTGCGCGTTGTGCATGGCCTCAAAGGGGGTCCGTGCTAACGGCGTGGTGCTGTTTTTGACTTGCTCTTCAAAGAGTGCTGTTGGGTTGCTTGAACAGGCGGTGATCAACAAACAGCACATCGCAAAAAATAGAATTCGCATCACTGCTTCCCTGTAGTCGAATTTTTCATGGTGGCAGAATTATCACCCCGCTCTTCATACCTCCACTTACACCCAGCCCTCAACTAATTTTGTTGCGGCTTTTTCAGTCTAAAGTATTGCGTATGCACCCATCATGCACCCATAAGACTGTGCAAGAATTACATACATTGGCTGGAGATATTGAATTATATGGTGTCCCAGGGCCGGTTCGAACGGCCAACCTTCCCCTTAGGAGGGGGATGCTCTATCCAATTGAGCTACTGGGACGAATGTCTGCCTACAGGCCAGGGGCACGGCGACGGACGGCGTGCATGTTAACGGCCAAGGTCGATTTTGTCATGTCGTCCGTTGGCTTTTTCAGTGTAGGTCGATGCTTGTCGGGTACATCACGCCTGCACTCCGTAAACACGGGCGCGTGACGTCATCGTGCAAAATGCAATCACCCAAATTGCCAGCATTGCAAATTGCAATCCACAGGCCTATTAAACAAGACCCAACCAATTGATTTTATTAGATTTATACATTGGCACGGCACCTGCAATACTTCTCCTACAAGACCCACTCAGCCACGGCGTCAAGCGGAGAACATGACCATGAGCAGTGCCCTGCTGTTAGCCCTCAACACCGCAGCCCTCGCTGCATTGGTGATGTTCCATTTTCAATCGACCGGCAGTAACGATCCTGCGCAGATCAGCCAAGCCGTGCCGCACCATCTGCAACAACGCCCGCAACTGGCCGTGATGACTCCCAACGCGCAATCGCCGGTACGCCTGGCCCAAGGCACTCAGGCCGCGCCTGCGTCTGAACACTGGGTTTTCTGAGGAAACCGCTCATGTCCAAATCCGCCTGGCTATTTCTGTGCCTGACCCTCGCCACCGGCGCCATCGGTTTAGGCGCTGACGCGCAACAAGACCTTCAAACCTGCGCATTCATCGCCAGCGGCGTATCGGCGAGCCTTTTGCTGTTGACGCTCATTTTTGGCCGTCGAATTAAATTCGACCCGGTACTGCGCTAGTCCCCTCCGATTCCGCCCTACCTTACGTCGCTTCCCCCTAGTAAATCGGCAAATTGCCACTACTCTTAAAGATAAGGGCAAAGGGCCACTTTGCTATACGATGTGCGGCCTAAAACCCTGTGGTGGCCTGGCGTTGCGGGAAGTTCCCTCGCGGAATCGCTCGCGCAAGAGTTTCCAACCAGTCCACAAAAAAGCAAATGAATGCTGGCATAAAGCCTTCAGGCAGTTCAATATTTGTCACAGAATTGACGCCAAGGAACCGGCTAATCTGAGGCATGATGCGGCCTCATTGCAATTCAGGTTGAACTTTGGTCGTGAGCCTTGTCTTAACACTCATCTTGCGGCCAATTCCAGAAACCGCTCCCCTGAACTAACCGGTTAAATATATGCGCCCATTGAAACAGGCAATTTATTCCAGCCGTACGGCTGACAAGTTCGTCGTACGTCTGCCAGACGGAATGCGGGAACGCATTGCCGAGGTGGCTCGCAATCATCACCGCAGCATGAACTCCGAAATCATCGCGCGCTTGGAACAGAGCCTTATTCAGGAAGGTGCGCTGGGTGACGAGTTGAGCATGCGCCTGGACAGCCCTGAGCTGTCGCTGCATGAACGCGAACTGCTGCAGCGTTTTCGTCAGCTCTCCCACCGCCAGCAAAATGCTCTCGTCTCGCTTATCGCGCACGACGCTGAGGCGGCCACCGAAGCCGATTGATTTGCAACCGAAAGCCAAAGCCAGCTAGATGCTGGCTTTTTTTCGTCTGAAATATGGGAAGACAAAACAAGACGGGGGCAGATTTGCCCCCACCTCAAGGGCTCAGAGCAGGAAAATCGTCGCCAAGCCCAGGAAGATGAAAAAGCCGCCGCTGTCGGTCATGGCGGTGATCATCACACTGGCGCCCATGGCGGGATCGCGTCCGAGACGAGACAAGGTCATGGGGATCAATACACCCATCAGCGCCGCCAGGAGCAGGTTGAGGGTCATGGCGGCAGTCATGACAACCCCCAGGGACCAACTGCCGTACAGCAAGTAGGCCACCACACCGATCACTCCACCCCATACCAGGCCATTGATCAGGCCCACAGCCAACTCCTTGCGCAGCAGCCGCGATGAGTTGGCGGTACTCACCTGATCCAGTGCCATGGCACGCACGATCATGGTGATGGTCTGGTTACCGGAGTTGCCGCCAATACCGGCCACGATTGGCATCAACGCTGCCAGTGCGACCAGTTTCTCGATGGAGCCTTCAAACAGCCCGATCACCCTGGAAGCAATAAAGGCGGTGATCAGGTTAATCGCCAGCCAGGCCCAGCGGTTACGCAGCGAACGCCAGACCGACGCAAAAATATCTTCCTCTTCACGCAAACCCGCCATGTTGAGGACTTCGGTTTCACTCTCTTCACGAATCAGGTCGACGATCTCGTCGATGGTCAGACGACCGATCAACTTGCCGTTCTTGTCGACCACTGGAGCGGAAATCAAGTCATAACGTTCGAAGGCCTGAGCCGCGTCGTAGGCGTCCTCATCCGGGTGAAAGCTCACGGTGTCGCTGGCCATCAGGTCCGCAACTTTCTTTTCCGGATCATTGACCAACAGACGCTTGATCGGCAGCACGCCCTTGAGGATGCCCTCATAGTCGACCACGAACAGTTTGTCGGTATGGCTCGGTAACTCTTTCAGGCGGCGCAGATAGCGCAGGACCACTTCCAGGCTGACATCTTCGCGGATGGTGACCATCTCGAAGTCCATCAGTGCGCCGACCTGATCCTCATCGTAAGACAGCGCTGAACGCACTCGCTCACGCTGCTGCGTGTCGAGGGCCTCCATCAGCTCATGGACCACATCCCGGGGCAGTTCAGGGGCCAGGTCGGCCAGTTCGTCGGCGTCCATCTCCTTGGCCGCAGCCAGGAGCTCGTGATCGTCCATGTCGGCGATCAGGGTTTCACGTACGGAGTCGGATACTTCGAGCAGGATGTCGCCGTCGCGGTCGGCCTTGACCAACTGCCAGAGGGTCAGTCGATCATCCAGCGGCAAGGCTTCGAGGATATAGGCGACGTCGGCAGAGTGCAGGTCATCGAGCTTGCGTTGCAGTTCGACGAGGTTTTGCCGGTGAACCAGGCTTTCAACGCGATCGTTATTCGGACCTTCCTGGCGGTGCGTAAGGTCTTCTACCACGCGCTGACGCTGCAGCAGCTCGATGACTTGCGCCAGGCGATCCTGCAGGCTTTCTTGAGTTTTCTTTACTTCTACTTCGGTCATAGGCGAACTCCACTCCCAGCAGCGGGGCACGCCGGAAGGATCAATCAGTCAATTCATGATTGGTAAAACGGGATACTGAGTAACTACTGGGTAAGTCCATGGAGGTATTCCACAAGCCCCGGCGGGGCTGACGGGCGCAATGATACACCGCCCGGCCGTTTTTAACGTCAAAAAACTGGAAAGAACAAGCGCTTGCGAGCCAAAGCTGAGCATTGGCTGCATCTTTGAACTGCGACGACGCAGAGGGAAAGGAAAACACATGGGGCGGGAGAAAAAGGTGAAATCCTACACAACCCCCAGGCGGCAAAAAGCCCGCACTTGGCGGGCTTTTTGTTTGTATGGTGCACTCGACAGGATTCGAACCTGTGACCGCTCGGTTCGTAGCCGAGTACTCTATCCAGCTGAGCTACGAGTGCAGATTGTGTTTTTAGACCAGGTCACAACTGGTTGAAGCCGAATCACCAGCATTACTGCAGTTGACTCTTAAATGGTGCACTCGACAGGATTCGAACCTGTGACCGCTCGGTTCGTAGCCGAGTACTCTATCCAGCTGAGCTACGAGTGCATTTGTTGCCGCGCATTATAGGCCGTTCAATCTCTATGTAAAGCTATTTTTTCGAGTAATTTCAACAACTTACCGAAAAAACCAGATTGCAACGTACTAAGCAAATAATGGCGGAGAACGGGGGATTCGAACCCCCGACACCCTTTTGAGGTGTACTCCCTTAGCAGGGGAGCGCCTTCGGCCACTCGGCCAGCTCTCCGCAACACGGGGCGTATATTAACCACGTTCATCCCCGTTTGCAAACATAAAAAACGATAAAAATTAAAGGCTTGGTTCTTCGTCCTTCTCTTTCTTGATCCGCAGGTAGATTTCCTCGCGGTGCACCGCTACCTCTTTCGGAGCGTTAACCCCAATACGTACTTGATTGCCTTTGACGCCGAGCACGGTCACGGTGATTTCGCCATCACCGATAATCAGGCTTTCTGCGCAACGACGAGTCAGAATCAGCATGCCTTTCTCCTCACGCATTTCAGTTCAGGAACAACAGTCTGCAAAAAAAAGGCATTCGACCTACAACCAAAAAGTCATAGCCCTACCTGCCTAAGTATTGTCCAGCGCAATCAAAAGACCATGCGCCCTACAAAAAAATGAAAGGCGCGGTAAGCCGCGCCTTTCTGGCATTACATCACTCGCCCTGTCGGGCCGGAGCATCCAGCTCAAAAGCGGTGTGCAACGCGCGAACGGCCAGTTCCAGGTACTTCTCTTCGATCACCACCGAGACTTTGATTTCCGACGTGGAGATCATCTGGATGTTGATGCTTTCCTTGGCCAGGGCCTCGAACATGCGGCTGGCAACGCCGGCATGGGAACGCATGCCCACACCCACGATCGACACCTTGGCAATCTTGGTATCGCCAACCACTTCACGGGCGCCGATCCCGCTCGCGGTGTTGCGCAGGATGCGTTCGGCCGCATCGTACTCGTTGCGGTGCACCGTGAAAGTGAAATCGGTGGTGTTATCGTGCGAGACGTTCTGCACGATCATGTCGACTTCAATGTTCGCGCCGCTGATAGGCCCCAGAATCTTGAACGCCACGCCCGGGGTGTCTGGCACGCCACGGATCGTCAGCTTGGCTTCATCGCGGTTGAAAGCGATGCCGGAAATGATCGGCTGTTCCATGGATTCCTCTTCATCAATAGTAATGAGGGTGCCCGGACCCTCTTTGAAGCTGTGCAATACGCGCAGCGGAACGTTGTACTTGCCGGCGAATTCCACCGCGCGGATCTGCAACACCTTGGAACCGAGGCTGGCCATTTCCAGCATCTCTTCAAAGGTGATCTTGTCCAGGCGCTGGGCCACGGCCACCACGCGCGGATCGGTGGTGTAGACCCCATCCACATCGGTATAGATCTGGCATTCATCAGCCTTGAGGGCCGCGGCCAGCGCCACACCGGTAGTGTCCGAACCGCCACGTCCGAGGGTGGTGATGTTGCCGTGCTCATCCACGCCCTGGAACCCCGCTACAACTACCACGCGTCCGGCCTTCAGATCAGTACGGATTTTCTGATCGTCAATCTGCAGGATGCGCGCCTTGGTATGTGCGCTGTCGGTCAGGATGCGGACCTGGCTGCCCGTGTAGGACACCGCCGGCACACCGCGCTTGTTCAGCGCCATGGCCAACAGGGCAATGGTCACCTGCTCGCCGGTGGACACGATCACATCCAGCTCGCGCGGCAGCGGTTGTTGGTCGCCACTGATTGCCTTGGCCAGATCGATCAGGCGATTGGTCTCGCCGCTCATGGCCGACAGCACCACCACGAGGTCGTCGCCGGCATCGCGGAACTTCTTAACCTTGTCGGCGACCTGCTCGATTCGTTCGACAGAGCCGACCGAGGTGCCTCCAAATTTCTGTACGATCAAAGCCATTTTCTAAGCCGCCTCAGCCCGTAAAGGGGCGCCTATTAATCAAACCAAACCGCCGTTACCTGAGCCCGCGACTGCACCACGGGCTCGCATAACGACTTAGATACCTGCCTCGACAAACGGCACGGTCAGGGCCAGGGCCGCGTCCAGGGCACCGGCGTCTACACCACCGCCTTGCGCCATGTCCGGACGACCACCGCCCTTCCCGCCCACTGCCGCGGCGGCTTGCTTCATCAAATCACCGGCTTTGAGTTGGCCAGTCAGGTCCTTGGTTACACCCGCAACCAGTACAACCTTATCCTCATGGACACTGCCGAGCAGGATCACTGCGCGGCCGAGCTTGTTCTTCAACTGATCGACCAGGGCCAACAGCGCCTTGCCGTCCTGACCGTCCAGGCGCGCGGCCAGAACTTTCACGCCCTTGACATCCTGAGCGGAGGCCGACAGATCGTCGCCCGCCGCACTGGCCGCCTTGGCTTGCAGCTGTTCCAGCTGTTTTTCCAGCGTACGGTTGCGCTCCAGCACGGCGGACAGCTTGTCGATCAGGTTGTCGCGGCTGCCCTTGACCAGGCTGGCCGCTTCCTTGAGTTGCTCTTCAGCCGCATTGAGGTAGGCCAGGGCCGCAGCGCCGGTAACCGCTTCGATACGACGTACCCCGGACGCTACACCGCCTTCGCTGATGATTTTCAGCAGGCCGATGTCACCGGTGCGGTTGGCGTGGATACCGCCGCACAGCTCCACCGAGAAGTCGCCGCCCATGCTCAGCACGCGCACGTTGTCGCCGTACTTCTCGCCGAACAGCGCCATGGCGCCCTTGGCCTTGGCGGTCTCGATGTCGGTTTCCTCGGTTTCCACCGGGGTGTTCTTGCGCACTTGGGCGTTGACGATGTCTTCCAGGGCCTTGATCTGCTCTGGCTTGATCGCTTCAAAGTGGCTGAAGTCGAAGCGCAGGCGCTGGCTGTCGACCAACGAACCTTTCTGCTGAACATGCTCGCCCAGCACCTGGCGCAGCGCAGCATGCAGCAAGTGAGTGGCCGAGTGGTTCAGTGCGGTGGCGCGGCGCACGTCGGCGTCCACCTGGGTTTCCACCGGCGAACCGATGGTCAGGCTGCCCGATGCCAGCACACCGTGGTGCAAGAATGCGCCACCGGTCTTGGTGGTGTCACGCACGTCAAAACGTCCGGACGAAGCCTTGAGGAAACCGCAGTCGCCGATCTGGCCACCGGACTCGGCGTAGAACGGCGTCCGGTCCAGCACGACCACGCCGTCGTCGCCTTCATTCAAGACGTCGACCGATTGGCCGTCCTTATACAGGCCGACCACTTTGGCCGCGCCGCTGGTGGCGTTGTAACCGGTGAATTCAGTGGCCACGTCAACCTTGACCAGGCTGTTGTAGTCCATGCCGAAGGCACTGGCGGAACGTGCACGCACGCGCTGGGCGTCCATCTCGCGCTCGAAACCTTCCTCGTCGAGGGTCAGGTTGCGCTCACGGGCGATGTCGCCGGTCAGGTCCATCGGGAAACCGTAGGTGTCGTAGAGTTTGAACACCACGTCGCCCGGCACCACCGTGCCTTGCAGGTTGGCGAGGTCTTGTTCGAGGATTTTCAGGCCCTGTTCCAGGGTCTTGGCGAACTGTTCTTCTTCGGCCTTGAGCACGCGCTCGATGTGGGCCTGGTTCTGCTTGAGTTCAGGGAACGCATCGCCCATCTCGGCCACCAGGGCCGCGACGATCTGGTAGAAGAAGCTGCCGCTGGCGCCCAGCTTATTGCCGTGGCGGCAGGCGCGACGAATGATGCGGCGCAGCACATAGCCACGGCCTTCGTTGGACGGCAGCACGCCGTCGGCAATCAGGAAGCCGCAGGAACGGATGTGGTCAGCGACCACCTTCAGCGAAGCCTGGTCGTCGTTGACGCAACCGATGGCCTTGGCGGCGGCGGCCAGCAGGCTCTGGAACAGGTCGATTTCGTAGTTGGAGTGCACGTGCTGCATCACCGCACTGATCCGCTCCAGGCCCATGCCGGTGTCCACCGACGGTGCCGGCAGCGGATGCAACACGCCATCGGCGGTGCGGTTGAACTGCATGAACACGTTGTTCCAGATTTCGATGTAACGGTCGCCGTCTTCCTCTGGCGAGCCCGGCGGGCCACCCCAGATATCGGCGCCGTGGTCGTAGAAGATCTCGGTGCACGGGCCGCACGGGCCGGTGTCGCCCATGGTCCAGAAGTTGTCGGAGGCGTACGGTGCGCCTTTGTTGTCGCCGATGCGTACCATGCGCTCAGGCGGCACGCCGATTTGCTGGGTCCAGATGTCGTAGGCCTCGTCATCGCTGGCGTAGACGGTGACCCAGAGTTTTTCCTTCGGCAGTTTCAGCACGCCAGTGAGGAAGGTCCAGGCGAAGTTGATCGCATCTTGCTTGAAATAGTCGCCAAAGCTGAAGTTGCCGAGCATTTCGAAAAAGGTGTGGTGACGGGCGGTGTAGCCGACGTTTTCCAGGTCGTTGTGCTTGCCACCGGCACGTACGCACTTCTGGCTGCTGACAGCACGGGTGTAGGCACGTTTTTCCTGGCCCAGGAAGCAGTCCTTGAACTGGTTCATCCCCGCGTTAGTGAACAGCAGGGTGGGGTCATTGCCTGGGATCAAGGAGCTGGAGGCGACACGGGTGTGACCTTGCTCTTCGAAGAAGCGAAGGAAGGCTTCACGGATTTCTGCGCTTTTCATAGGTTCTTCCACGGAGGCTGCGGCCAAAGGCCAGTGCGCAACATCATCAGACGAAGCGACGGCAAAGGGCCGCATTATATCGGCCCTTTGCCGGTGGTACAGCGTGTTTATGCGATAGAGAGGCTCAATTAGACGGCCAGCACGATCATTTGCGCGAGAATTCGACGAATGCCGCCAACACCTGCTCGATCTGGGCCCGGCTCACATCCAGGTGCGTGACCATGCGCAGGCGCGGTGCGGCGCTCAACTTGATCCCGCGTTCAGCGGCAAAGGCCTTCAAGGCGTCGGCCCGGTCGCCGACCTGCACGTAGACCATGTTGGTCTGCACCGGCTCCACCTCGTAACCGGCGTTGCGCAGTGCATCCCCCAGCCATTGGGCGTTGGCATGGTCGTCGGCCAGGCGCTGCACCTGATGGTCCAGGGCGTACAGCCCCGCCGCCGCCAGGGAGCCTGCCTGGCGCATGCCGCCGCCCACCATCTTGCGCAAGCGCCGGGCCTTAGCGATCAACGCCGTGGAGCCGCACAGCACCGAGCCGATCGGCGCGCCAAGGCCCTTGGACAAGCACACCGACACCGAGTCGAAGTGCCGGGCAATCTCCCGCGCATCCACCCCAAGCTTGACCGCTGCGTTATAGAGGCGCGCGCCATCCAAATGCAGTGCCAGGCCCTGTTCACGGGAGAACGCCCGCGCACGCGCCAGGTACTCCAGGGGCAGCACCTTGCCTTGCATGGTGTTTTCCAGGGCCAACAGGCGGGTACGGGCGAAATGGAAATCGTCGGGTTTGATCGCCGCCAGCACCTGGTCCAGATCCAGGGAGCCGTCGGCTTGCACCTCCAGGGGCTGCGGTTGGATCGAGCCCAGCACGGCCGCGCCACCGCCTTCGTATTTGTAGGTGTGGGCCTGCTGGCCGACGATGTATTCCTCGCCGCGCTCACAGTGAGCCATCAGCGCCAGCAAATTGCTCATGGTACCGGTGGGCACGAACAAGGCCGCCGGGAACCCCAGGCGCTTGGCCAGTTCGGCCTCCAGGTGGTTGACACTGGGGTCTTCGCCGTAGACGTCATCACCACTGACGGCACTGGCCATCGCATCGCGCATGCCGGGGGTGGGTTGGGTCACGGTGTCACTACGCAGGTCAATCACAGACATGAAACGAGCCTCTAACGGGAATGGGTAGGTAACGCTTGTAGACGATTACTGCGGGCAAACCCACGGAATATCAAGCGCCATTGAAATTCAATCGAATAACGATCAAACAAACCGATATAGGTTATCGACACGGCAATCGTGCAGTTTTTGAAAAACCATGTTAAAAACTCTGCGCCGCCAGGGTTCTGGCGGCAACGTTCTCAGGGCGGGGTGCAATTCCCCACCGGCGGTAATTGCGCGCAATGCGCATAGCCCGCGAGCGCTTGGCGCCTCGAACTGCTCACGCAGGACGGCGACAAGGTCAGCAGACCCGGTGCGATCCCGGGGCCGACGGTCATAGTCCGGATGAAGAGAGAACGGGATTGGCGCCAAAGGGCCGCGCGCTGAGTTCATGCCTGCATGACCCAGCTGCCCGTACCCTTAAATCCCATTCGATTCATAACGCCCTGTTTTTTTCTTAAACAGGAGTCAGAACATGCAACCCACCGCAATCGACAGCAAAAGCAAAAACCACCATGGCGAGCGTGTCGCGTTTATCCAGGCCTGCTGGCACAAGGATATCGTCGACCAATCCCGTAAAGGCTTCCTCGCCGAAATGATCGCCCTGGGCTACCAGGAATCGGACATCGATTTCTTCGAAGTCGGCGGCGCCTTTGAAATGCCCCTGCACGCCAAGCTGCTGGCCAAGACCGGCCGTTACGCTGGCATCGTTGCCGCCGCGCTGGTGGTGGACGGCGGCATCTACCGGCACGAATTCGTCGCCCAATCGGTGGTCAGCGGCCTGATGCAAGTGCAGCTGGAAACCGAAGTGCCGGTGTTCTCGGTATCCCTGACCCCGCACCACTTCCATGCTGGCAGCGAACACCACGCGTTCTTCCACGATCACTTCGTGCACAAGGGCCAGGAAGCTGCACGTACCTGTGCCGACACCCTGCACAAGGTTCGCGCGATCCGCCGCAGCGAGCCGCGCGCGCTAGCCGTTTAAGCAACACTGCAAAACCCATGTGGGAGGGGGCCCCAAAAATCCGGTGACTGCTGCGCAGTCAGCGGGAGCAAGCCCCTTCCCACAGTTGAATCCGGTTACGCCTTGAGACTTATGCCAGGCCCGCGTCGGTGGTCGGCACGATCAAGATGCCTGCGCGCAAGCCATTCTTCACCTTCGGGTTCGGAAAGATGATGCGCGCGCCCTCCTCCTCGATCACCCAACGGGTCTTGGCCACGTCTTCGGCCAAGAGATAGCCTTGGTCCAACTCTGAAAAGTTTTCCACATCTGCCGGCAGGTGCAGCAGGAAGGCGTCGCTGTGCTTGATGACTTCGCGGGACACGGAAAACAATTGCAGGCCATCCAGGCTGTCACTGGCCGGCTCGGTCCCTTCGATGATCTGTTTCAGGCGGTTTTCCAGGCGCGAGACATTTACGCCCTGGTTGTGTCCGAACGGCCGCGCCTTGCCCAGTTCCAGGGTGAAGGCCTCGGCGTCCAGTTGCTCATAGGTAAATGCCGTGAAGGTGATCGAGGTCTTGTTCTGCAACAGTACCGCTTGCATGCCGGCGGCGCGCAGGCGTTCCAGTTCGCGGCGCGAATGCTGGCGCCCCTCTTTCCAGGGATAGAGGGCGAACTGTTCGATCTTTGAGCCGCGAATCGCGGTGTGCAGGTCGTAATGCAGGCGCGCACGCCCAGGCACGCTGAAGAAGCTGCGGGCCAGTTGCTCGAGCTCGGCAGCGCGCATGGCCTCGGGGCCGATGTTTTTTTCGTGACGGCCGTTGAACAGCCGGTTGACGTCCAGTTCGAGGTAACGCTCGCCGCGACGCATCGCCTCGGGGTTACCGAACAGGAACAGAATACGGGTACGGGGCTTGATCTCCCCACGGGCAATGCCATGCAACAGGCGGTCGAGCAGTTCGATCGGCGCGGTTTCGTTGCCATGGATGCCGGACGACAGCAGCAGGTCGCTGCCAATGTCCTGTGCCTGCGGCGGGCGCACTTCAAGCGCGCCCTCGCTGAGCCAGCGCATCTGCACGCCGCCGACAGTCAGTTGAATTTTTTGCGCCGGTTCGCGACCGGCGAGGGTCAGTTCAAGCAGTTTGCCGAGGGCGAGCATAAGCAGCTTCCTTAGTGGTTGCAGCCTGGACCGTGAACGTGATCGTCATCATCGCCGTCAATGTCGGCAGGTTCCATTTCCAGTTGCAGGCTCATCAGGTTGGTGGCCAATGGGCGCATCAGCAGATTGGCGTACTCGGCGTCGCCCTCTTCGACGTCAACGCCGATCAGCAACTGGCCACGGCCGTCGTGCTGAATCCAGATCTCCTTGCCCTGCCAGACCACGGCGACGCGGGTGCAGGAGGTTTCCAGCTGGGTACCGTCGGTGTCTTCAAGGATCAGTTGCAGGGTATCGGTGCTCATAAATAGCTCTCGGCCGTGTGGCGTTAATGGATCTGGAAAGGATAAACCGAGCCCAGTTTAAGGATTTGCGTCAATTCATCCAATGCCGTCCGGCACTCCAGCAGCAATTGCGGGTCAGCCAGGTCGGTTTCACGCAGGCTGTCGCGGTAGTGCTTGTCGACCCACTGGGTCAATGTGTCGTACAACGGCGCGGTCATGATAACGCCCGGATTCACCGCCGCCAGCTCGGTTTCGTTCAATGCCACGCGCAAGCGCAGGCACGCCGGGCCACCGCCGTTCTGCATGCTTTGCTTGAGGTCGAAGACTTTCACTTCGCGGATCAACCCGCCGGAGGCGGTCAGGTTTTGCAGGTAATGCCACACACGTTGGTTGGCGCGGCATTCTTCCGGCACGATCAGCAGCATCGAGCCGTCGGCGCGGGTCAGCAACTGGCTGTTGAACAGGTAGGAACGCACCGCATCCTCGACGCTGACCTCGGCGCGCGGCACACAGACGGACTGGAAATTGCCGCCCAGCTTGCCCAACTTGCCGTGCAACTCGGCAAGCATCTGCTCGGTATTGAGGAAGGCGTCCTCGTGATAAAACAGCATCTCGCCGTTGCCCACCGCGATCACGTCGTTGTGGAACACGCCGGCGTCGATCACCGCCGGGTTCTGCTGGGCGAAGACCACTCCGCCATCCGCAAGGCCGTGCAGGCGAGCAACGGCCTGGGACGCTTCGAGAGTCTGGCGCGCCGGGTACTTCTGCGGCGCCGGGTAACGGGTGTCGAACGCACTGCGACCGAACACGAAAAACTCCACGCCCGCCTCGCCATAGTCACGGCAGAAACGCGTGTGGTTGGCCGCGCCTTCGTCGCCGAACTGCGCCACCGCCGGCAACGCGGCGTGGTGGGCGAAGTGTTTCGCATCGGCGAACATCGCCCCCAGCACGCGACTGGTGGTCGGGTGCTCGATGCTGCGGTGGTACTTGCAATTGAGGTTGGCGGCGGTGAAATGCACGCGGCCATCCGCTGTGTCGGCGCTCGGGCTGACGGTGGCGGCGTTGGCCACCCACATGCTCGATGCCGAGCAACTGGCCACCAGCAATGGCATGGCCTGCTTGGCGGCCTGTTGGATGACCTGGGCATCGCTGCCACTGAAGCCGAGGTTGCGCAAGGCGGCCACGTCCGGGCGTTCCTGGGGCGCAAGCACGCCTTGCACAAAGCCCATGTCCATCAGGGCTTTCATTTTTTGCAGGCCTTGCAACGCCGCTTCCTTCGGATTGGAGGACTGCTGGCTGTTGCTCTGGGACGCGACGTTGCCATAGGACAAACCGCCGTAGTTATGGGTCGGCCCCACTAGACCGTCAAAATTGACTTCATAGGATTTCATCGGCGAGGCTCCACGAACATCTGTTTTTATAGGCAATCTTCAACACACCACACTCAGTCCAGCGTAACGCCTGGGGTCAATGTGGCGGGCAGTACCAGGCTCGGGGTCTCCAGGGACGCCACTGGGTACGCGCAATAATCCGCCGCGTAATAGGCGCTGGCGCGATGATTGCCCGAGGCACCTACGCCACCAAATGGCGCGGTGCTGGCGGCGCCGGTCAATTGTTTGTTCCAGTTGACGATCCCGGCGCGGCTCTCCAGCCAGAACTGTTGGTAACGCGCCTCGGAGTCCGACAGCAAGCCAGCGGCCAGGCCGTACTGGGTGTTGTTGGCCTCGGCAATCGCAGCCTCGAAACCCGCGTAGCGGATCACCTGCAACAGCGGGCCGAACAGTTCTTCGTCGGCGCGCTCGCTCACGGCGGTGACGTCGATGATACCCGGGGTCAGTAACGCGGCCTGATCCTGGGGCTGGGTCATTTCCAGCAGCGCCACGGCGCCATTGGCCAATAGCAGTTCCTGGGCGTCCATCAAGGCTTTCGCCGCCGCCAGAGAAATTACCGAGCCCATGAACGGCGCCGGTTGCTGGTCGAACGCGCCGACTTCGATCGTCGCACTGACCGCCACCAGCCGCGCCAGTAACGCATCGCCCCACGCACCTTGGGGCACCAGCAGACGGCGGGCACAGGTGCAGCGCTGACCGGCGGAGATGAACGCCGACTGGATGATGGTGTAGACCGCCGCATCCACGTCGGCCACTTCATCCACGACCAGCGGGTTGTTGCCGCCCATTTCCAGGGCAAGGATTTTGTCCGGGCGCCCGGAAAACTGCTGGTGCAGATGATTACCCGTGCGGCTGGAGCCGGTGAAGAACAATCCGTCGATACCGGGGTTGGCCGCCAGGGCGATCCCGGTTTCCCGCGCACCTTGCAGCAGGTTCAGCACGCCCGCCGGCAGGCCGGCTTCGATCCAGCATTGCACGGTCAGCTCGGCGACTTTCGGGGTCAGCTCGCTGGGTTTGAACAGCACGGTATTACCGGCCAGCAACGCCGGGACGATATGCCCGTTCGGCAAGTGACCGGGGAAGTTGTAGGGGCCGAACACCGCCACCACGCCGTGGGGCTTGTGGCGCAATACGGCGGTGGCGTCACCCAGGGGGCCGCTCTTTTCGCCGGTACGTTCACGGTAGCTTTGCACCGAAATCGCAATCTTGTTGGCCATGCTGGTGACTTCGGTGGCCGATTCCCACAATGGCTTGCCGGTTTCCTCACCGATGCAATGGGCGATCTCATCGGCGCGGCGTTTCAGGGTGCTGGCAAACGCTTCGAGTACGCCGATACGCTCTTCCAGCGAACGCCGGGCCCACGCCGGAAACGCCTGGCGCGCGGCCTGCACGGCGGACTCGACCTGTTCGGCGCTGGCGCCATTGCCGGCCCACAGCACCTGCTGGGTCACCGGGTTACGCGACTCGACCAACTCTCCCTGGCCGGCCAGCCAGGTGCCTGCGATATACAGCGAATTCATTGTTTCGACTCCCGGGCAGCGGACAACGGTACGGCGCGCACTTGATCGCCCACCACCAGTTGCAGGCGCTTGGCGGTCAGCGGATCGACCACCAGCGTGCCTGCCGCCAGACGGGCCGGTGCGGCGGTGATGCGGCACTCTTCGCGCTTGCGGTTATGGATCAGGAACGGCGTAGCGTCGTCCCCTGGCGTGCCGATGGCCAGGACCAGCGACTGGCTGTCGCGCACGGCGCGGATCTTGGCGGTCTCGCACTCCACCGCCGGGCCGGCGTCGAAAATATCGACATAGCCCTGGTAGCTGAAGCCTTCGCTCTTGAGCATGCTCAGCGCCGGTTCGGTGTCTGGATGCACCTTGCCGATCACGTTGCGCGCATCTTCGGACAGGAAGCAGCTGTACAGCGGAAACTTCGGCATCAGCTCGGCGATGAAGGCCTTGTTGCCCACGCCGGTGAGGTAATCAGCCTGGCTGAATTCCATCTTGAAGAAGTGGCGGCCCAGGCTTTCCCAGAATGGCGAGCGTCCGGCGTCGTTGGACACGCCGCGCATCTCGGCAATGATCTTGTTGCCGAACAGTTGCGGGAATTCGGCGATAAACAGCAGCCGCGCCTTGGCCAGCATGCGGCCATTGAGGCCGTTGCGATAATCGGCGTGCAGGAACAACGAGCACAACTCGGAGTTGCCGGTGAGGTCGTTGGCCAGGAACAGCGTCGGAATTTCACGGTAGATGTTCAACTCCTGGGAGGCGCTGACGGTCAGGCCGACCCGGAAGTTGTACCAAGGCTCGCGCAGGCCGACTGCGCCAGCGATGGCGGAAATGCCCACCACCCGGCCATCGTCGTCTTCCAGCACGAACAGGTAGTCGGCATCGGCACGCCCGGCTTCGCCACGGAAGGTTTTTTCCGCCCAGCCAACCCGGTGGGTCAGGCGCTCTTCGTTGGCCGGCAAGGTGGTCAGGCCGGTGCCGGTGCTGCGCGCCAGATCAATCAGGGCCGGTAAATCGCTGCTGCGTACGGGACGAACGATCATGCTATCTCCTCAAACGGGCCGCCCGTTCAGGCCGCCCGTAAAACTCTGCTTTAAACCGCAACCAAACGCACGCTGGCGCCTTCGCCGACACCCAGGGCTTCAGCCGCTTCCAGGTCCAGGATCACCGGTTTGCCGGGTGCGTAGTCCAGCTCCAGCATCACCGCGCGGTAATCCTGCAACTGCCCGTTACTCACCAGGTACTGGCGACCGACGCCCTTGACCCGCTCGCCGATCTTCACCGGCACCACGCGGCTCTGGGCGATCGAGCGGATGCCCGACACCCGCGCGTGCAGCGTTGGGCCGCCGTCGAAGATGTCGATGTAATGATCGGTCTCGAAGCCTTCGCGCATCAGGATGTCGAAGGTGATCTGCGCACGCGGGTGCACCTGGCCCATGGCTTCCTGGGCTTCGTCCGGCAACAGCGGGACGTAGATCGGGTAGTGCGGCATCAGCTCGGCGAGGAAGGTGCGGCTTTTCAGCCCGCACAGGCGCTCGGCGGCGGCGTAGTTGAGGTCGAAGAAGTTGCGACCGATGGCGTCCCAGAACGGCGAATCACCGTTCTCGTCGCTGTAGCCGACAATCTCGGTCACCACCGAATCGGCAAAGCGCTCGGGATGGCTGGCAACGAACAACAGGCGGCCGCGGGAATTGAGTTCCGACCACGGCGAACCGACCAGCTCCGGCACCACATAGAAACTGGTGAGCAGGCTGTTGCCGGTCAGGTCGTGGCACTGGGAAAGCACGTGGATCTTGTTGTGGATCTTCAGCTCGCGGGAGGCGTGCACGAAGGTCTCGTTACGAAAACTGTAGAACGGCTCCGAGTAGCCGGCCGAGGCGACGATGGCCGAGCAACCGGCGAGCTTGCCGGTCTGGGTGTCTTCGAGCACGAAGAAATAGCTTTCTTCACCGTTGAAACTGACCTCGGCGGCGAAGGATGCTTCGCTGGCGGCGATCTTGTCGCTCAGGCGTTCCACATCATCCGGCAAGGAGGTGACACCAATCGGGCTGTCCGCAGCCAGACGCTGTACCTCGCCCAGATCAGCCATTTGCGCGGGGCGCATCACCAGCATGGTGTCACTCCTTAACTCGAAAAACTCATAGGAAAAATTACCGGACAGGTCAGGAACAACTCATATCCAATGTGGGAGGGGGCTTGCTCCCGATAGCGGTGGATCAGTCACCTGATTCATCGACTGACAGGCTGCTATCGGGAGCAAGCCCCCTCCCACATTTGATCCGGTCCGACAGATAGATGTGTATCAGGCTTGCGTCAGCGTTTTTACTGCACGTTCGAAGCGGTCGAGACCTTCTTGAATATCTGCGTCTTCCACCACCAGGCTCGGGGCGAAACGCACCACGTCGGGGCCGGCTTGCAGGATCATCAGGTTTTCTTTCTCGGCGGCGTTGAACACGTCCTTGGCCTTGCCTTTCCAGGCATCGCTCAAGACGCAACCGAGCAGCAGGCCGAGGCCACGCACTTCGCTGAAGATCCCGTATTGCTTGCCGATCTGTTCCAGGCGGGCCTTGAACTGGTCGTGCTTGGCGTTGACGCCGGCCAGCACTTCAGGGGTGTTGATCACGTCGATCACCGCTCCCGCCACCGCACATGCCAGCGGGTTGCCGCCGTAGGTGGTGCCGTGGGTGCCGACCACCAGGTGTTTGGCCAGGGCTTCGGTGGTGAGCATGGCGGCAATCGGGAAACCGCCGCCCAGGCTCTTGGCGCTGGTGAGGATGTCCGGCACCACACCGTAGTGCTGGTAGGCGAACAGGTGACCGCTGCGACCCATGCCGGTCTGCACTTCGTCGAACACCAGCAGCGCGTCATGGGCGTTGCACAGTTCGCGGGCGCCTTGCAGGTAGGCCAGTTCGGCCGGCAGCACACCGCCCTCACCCTGGACCGGTTCCAGCACCACGGCGCAGGTCTTGTCCGACACGGCGGCTTTCAGCGCGGCCAGGTCGTTGAACGGCACGTGGGTGATGCCCGTGATTTTCGGCCCGAAACCATCGGAGTACTTCGACTGGCCACCGACGTTGACGGTGAACAGGGTACGCCCGTGGAAGCTGTTGAGTGCGGCGATGATCTCGTACTTCTCGCTGCCGAAACGGTCGAACGCGACGCGACGGGCCAGCTTGAACGCGGCCTCGTTGGCTTCGGCGCCGGAGTTGCAGAAGAACACGCGCTCGGCAAAGGTAGCGTCGATCAGTTTGTGGGCCAGGCGCAGGGCCGGCTCATTGGTGAAGACGTTGGAGACGTGCCACAGCTTGTGGGCCTGTTCGGTCAGTGCTTCGACCAGCACCGGGTGGGCGTGGCCCAATACGTTGACCGCGATGCCGCCGGCAAAGTCGATCAGCTCGCGGCCCGCCTGGTCCCAAACGCGCGAACCGGCGCCACGTACGGGAATGAATGCGGCAGGTGCGTAGTTGGGCACCATGACCTGGTCGAAATCGGCACGTTGCACCGGGGCTTGCTCAACGGACATCGGAGTCTCCTGAAGAGGAACGCCTGCCTGGAACTGGCGGGCGATGCAGGGATTGTAAGGACAGTTTTCAGCGCGACCTTGTCGCCAAGCGACAACTTCTTATAGCGCCAACCCGCGTTTTCAGCGGGTTTACGCCAATGCGACAAATAGCGTCGCAATGGCGCAGTTTAAACCGTGCAAGGACGTCGTGGGCAGGTGATGACGGCATCTTCGCAAATCAGCGCAGGCGGGCCGCACTAACTGTCTACCGCCTGCCCGCCCCGACACACTGGTTTGCTGAGCCGACTCAAAAGCCATCAAGGACAGGCCCATGGCGCAACACCCCGCAACCCAAACCCCGCACCTCGACATCCTCACCCACGCGATCCCGCCCTGGCTGGGCAACGCCAGTGCCGCCAAGCGCGCCGCGCTGGCCGCCGGTACAGCGGGCATTGTCGACGTGTCCCCCCACGCGACCGAGCAACAACGGGCGCACCTCAAGCAACTCAACGGCGCCGCCTGGGCCGCGCAAAACCGCGTGGACCAGGCCCTGGCGGCGCTCCAGAGCCCCGAAGACTTCGGCGCCGACCGCCTGCGGGCGGCGCTCAAGGATGAGTTCGGCATCGACACCGATGTGCGCACCACCTACCTGCAACTGTATGTGCCGCTCACCCTCGCCGGCTTTACCGTCAAACAGGGGGCGGCGCGGACGTGGTCGGTCTCGTTGCTGGAGGCGGCGCTGCACAACTTCGAGGCCGACGAAACCTACGAGCGACATTCCGGCTTCAGCACCCGGCCCACGCCCAACGGCCAGTTCAGTCCCCTGCCCGCCCTTGATGCGAAGATCAGCATCGCGCAGTTCACTCAGCTGTGCCGACGCCTGGACATCGGCGGCCAGTATCAACGCTATCTGGATAACCACCTGGACCTGGGCAACCCCGTGGCCCGCGCCGGCCTGGAACACTGGATAAAACAAAGCCATCTGGCGGCGCTGAAACTGGCGCTGTACATGGCCTTGCTGAAAGACGACCTGCCCACCGCCAGCCACGACGCGCTGCTCAACCTGATCAACAATGGCCACGCCACCCACAACGGCTGCCCGCCGCTGCTGGCCCATGACCTGGCGATCATGGACTGCCGCCTGACCGGCATCGTGCTGTTCTCGCCGGACCTTGAGAGCAGTCGCGAAGTCGTACCGCTGATCGCCTATATTCCCGACAATCCGCTCCACCCGATCAAACACTACCCCAGCAGCGCCGCGTTCATGCACAGCCTGGTCGCACGGCTGCGGGACACGGACTATCAAGGGTTTTTCAGCCGTTTCGTCCGCCACGAAGACGCCGGGGTATTTTTTGCCGACCTCAATCAGCGGCTCAGCCACGTCACATGGCATCCGCATCAAGCCGGCGATCCGCTGCCCAGTTGGCGCGACACGCCGACCCAACGCCCCAACCTGCAATTTCGCGCCCTCAGGATCAGCGACGACCTGTTCGCCCATCTGTTCCAGATGAAACTGAGCAAGCTGCAGACAGACGCCCAGAGCCGTGCCGTCTCTACCGCCCGGGTCGATCAGAAGGCGCGCTGGGAGCGCTGGGCATTCCTGCAGAAAATCGGCGAGACCCTGTTGCAGATCGTCGCCTTCGTCGCTCTGCCGTTCATCCCGCCTTTAGGTGCGTTGATGCTGGCGTATACCGCTTACCAGATGCTCGATGAAGCCTTCGAAGGGATCGTCGATTGGGCGCTAGGCCTGCAACGCGAAGCCCTGGGGCACGCCCTGGGCCTGATGGAGCAACTGGTGCAACTGGGCCTGTTCGCCACGGGCGTGCCCATCGCCGAGGACGTGCTGCGCCAGGCCTTGCCCAAGGAGATGCTGGCGTTCATCGACCGCCTCAAGCCGGTCAAGCTGCCCAACGGCGAACGCCGCCTATGGCAACCCGACCTCAACCCCTATCGCCAGGACCTGACCCTACCGGCCGACGCCCGCCCTGACGCGCAAGGCCTGTACCAGCACCAGGACAAAACCATCCTCGCCCTCAACGGCGCGCACTATCACGTAAACGCCGACGCCAATGGTTATGCGATCCAGCACCCCACGCGTCCTGCGGCCTATCGACCCGCCGTCATGACCAACGGCCACGGCGCCTGGGTCACCGAGCTGGAAAACCCCTTGAGCTGGGACCGCACCACCCTGATGCGCCGCCTCGGCTACCAGACCGACACCCTCAGCGATGGGCAACTGGCGCAAATCCGCGACAGCAGCGCCACCCACGACAACACCCTGCGCAAAATGCACAGCACCCGGCAGACGCCACCGCCGTTGCTGGCCGACACCCTCAAGCGCTTCAAGATCGACCAGCAGTTGCAGGACTTCCTGGCGCAGATGAACAGCGACGATCCGGCGATCTACACCAAGGCCGATCCGCAAACCCAACTGCAATTGCTGATCAGCTATGGATTGTGGCCTTCGAGCAAAACCTTGCGCGTACTCGATGCCAGCGGCACCACCCTGTGGGAATTCCCCGGCGATGCCGATGCCAGCACCGTGCAAGTGCTGGAAGCGCAATTGCACAACGGCGATCTGCTGCCCACCCTCATCGAAGGCCTGAACGAGCCGCAGCGCAAGGCCCTGCTGGAAGAGGAATTCGGCCTGCCCCCCGCCTCCAGTCGCACCCGCGCCACGGCCTTGCGCAAGAAACTCGCGCGCATTGCCCACGACAAGCGCTTCTCGCTGTTCGAGTCGCGCTACCGTGGCCTGGACCGCACCACCGAGCCCAGGGTGCAGAAAATCATCGACAGCGCCTCACGCCCCGGCCTGCCCTCAACGCTGGCCGCAGAACTGCTAGCCGCAGCAAGTGGCGAGGAGCTCAAGGCCATCGATGCCGGCCAGGTGCCGACGCGCCTGGCGGAGCTTGCCGAGTGGTCGCTGCATGAGGTGCGCACCACCCGCGCCTATGAGGGGCTATACCTGGACACGGTGGAAAATCCGGACACCTGCCGGCTCGCCCTGCATTCGCTGGAAAACCTCAGCGGCTGGCCGAGTTGGGTGCGCCTGGAAGTCAGGCAATACCGCACCGACGGCGAGCTGCTGGACGCCATCGGCCCCACCCATGCCCTGACCAGACGCACCCTGGTGGCCACGCCAGACGGCCAGTACATCCCGGAAAACAGCCAGGGCGCACTGTTTGGCAGCACCGACTTTTACACCGCCGTGCTGCAAGCCCTGCCCGACAGCGCGCGAGATGCGCTGGACATCCATATCGGCCAGGGCCCGCGCCTCAAACAGGCGATCGGCGAATATCCGATGGACCGCCCAACCGTGCGCGCACTGCTCGATGCCGACCCGTTGCTCAAACCCGCCTACGACCCCAACGTCATGCGCTTGCGCGGCGGCATGGACGGCTACCCTCCCATCATTCCCGAACTGCCGGGCCCAAGCGGCGGGCCATCGCTTGAACAACAATTGCAGACCCTGCGCCCGCAACTGCCACCGGCGAAGATCAGTGAAATGCTCGCCGCCCTGCACCAGACACCCGGCGGCGCCCAACTGGCACTCACGCGCCTGAGGAACGAGTACATTCAACTGGACCTCGCCCTGGTGGTCTGGGAATCTCAAACACCCCGTGCGCACCCGCTCACCGGCGCCCCATTGAACGCGACCGAACATGACTACCTGCGCCGCGACCGCAGCCTGTTCGCCCACCAGTTGCGCCGGGCCTGGCGCCAGGAAACCGCGATCGACAACTTCTACGAACCACCGGCCAGCAACGGCCACATACTGCGGCTGTCCGGCCCACTGCTGGGCGAGCTGCCGACCCTGACAGCACGCTTTGAACACATCGCCCACCTGGAACTGCAAGGCGCGCACCAGCGCCTTGACGTCGAGGCCTTCCTGCAACTGTTTCCAAGGTTGCGACGCTTGAACATCCGCAATATCAGCCTGGATGAACTGCCGCCAAGCCTCGCCTCGATGAACACGCTCAACGAACTGATCCTGAGCAGTTGCAACATCCGCCTGACCGCGCAAAGCCAAGCCACCATCAACGGGATGACGAGCCTGTTGACCCTGGACCTGTACAACAACCCCCTGAGCCTGACCCCCAACCTGGAACAGATGCCGCAATTGCAGTATCTGGACCTGGCCAGCACCGGTATCGACGAACTGCCGCCGGGCTTGTTGAGCCGCAACCACCTGACGTTCGTGATGCTGTCCAACAACCGCATCGGCGAACTGCCCGCCGCGCTGTTCGACTTGCCCATCGACGTCACGCGGCATTTCGACCTGTCCGACAACCCGCTTTCGAACCAAGCACTGGAGCGCATCAAAGCCTACTTCCAGCGCACCCACCACTACCTGGAAGCTACACCGGTCCGGGGTGACACGGAGCAGGCCCGGCGACTGTTCCCCACGTTCAACGACGATCAAATCAACCGCTTCATTTTTAGCCTGCCCGGCGACCTGGCCGCCGGCCGAATCGAGATGAACCGACTGGAGCGCGACTACCCCACCATCCGCCTGGACACCGCGGACTGGGCCAACGACAGCCGCGTCAGTGCCGAGGAACAAGCCCTGCGCCAGCGTTTCGTCAACGCCCTGGAGGCCGTTTGGCGACGCGATATCACCTCGGGCGACACCCCCGAAGGACAGCCAACGCCCAGCTATGAATTCAACCTGTTCATTCCGGTGAGCGGCGAACTGCCTACGCTGCGCACCTCGTTCAATCACGTGGCGGTGCTCGCGCTCAAAGGTGCGGGAGGACACTTGAATCTGGACGGCTTCCTGCGCAGTTTCCCAGCGCTCACTGCGCTGCATATCGAAAACTTTGTGCTGGGTGAGCTGCCACAGATCAGCCACTTGTCGCAGCTCTCCTACCTGACGCTCGACCGC
Organism: Pseudomonas extremaustralis; assembly: GCF_900102035.1. Taxonomy (NCBI): domain Bacteria; kingdom Pseudomonadati; phylum Pseudomonadota; class Gammaproteobacteria; order Pseudomonadales; family Pseudomonadaceae; genus Pseudomonas; species Pseudomonas extremaustralis. The sequence continues at coordinate 6,607,856 of NZ_LT629689.1, read as the reverse complement.
TGCGCGATCAACTTGTCGCCTGCCACGGCGCAGACGCTGCAAAGCCTGGCCGGGCTCAAACACCTGAATCTGGACAACACCCCCCTGACACTGCTGCCGGACTTCAGCCAAATGCCCCACCTGATCAGCCTGTCACTGCACAACACCGGCCTGCGCGAACTGCCCCTGACACTGATTACCCCGACCACGATGCGGGCCAGGGTGGATTTGAGCCAAAACAGCCTGCGCGAACTGCCCGACGACGCGTTCCTCGCACCGCCCGCCGTCAGCGCCGCGTTCGACCTGTCGGCCAACCCCTTGTCGCCCTCGACCTTGCAGCGCCTGAAAAGCTATTGCCGGGACAAGGGAGAGCACTGGAACGCCGACGTCCCCGTCAGCCAACTGCAGCGCCTCAAGGCCCTTTACCCCAGCCTCTCGGAACGCGACAACAAGCGTATATTTTTCGAGCTGCCCGGCGAACTGGAGGACGCCGACGTCCATATCAGCCGCCTGAGCGCCGAATACGAGCAGCTCGAAAATAACCTGCAGGACTGGGCCCTGAACGTTCCGCCCATGGATCAAGTGCGCGATCCATTCGTCAACGAAAACGCCCGCGCCACGGAACAGGTTCACCGCCTGGGCTTCAAGGAACTGCTCCTGCGCTGCTGGCGCCGGGAAACACAGCACGACGAGCATGAATGGCCGGCGCGACGCACCCACAAACTGGTGTTCAACGGCCAACTGCTCGGTGACCTGCCGGCGCTCAATGCGCGCCTGGAGCATGTCACGCAGCTGGAACTGACGGGCGACGGCAACCGCAGAGGCATCGGCGAATTCTTGCGTGCGTTCCCCAACCTGACCAGCCTGAGCGTGGAGCGCCATGCCCTCCAGCACATTCCCGACAGCGTTTTCGACCTCAATCAATTGCAGCAGCTCAATCTCAGCTATAACAGCATCCGCCTGACCCCGGACAACCTCGAACAACTGTCGCGCCTGGCCGAGCTCAACCAACTGGACTTGAGCGACAACCCGCTGACCCTGAGCCCGGACCTGCGCAACCTCTCGAAGCTGACCATGGTGTACCTGGACAATTGTGGGCTGAGCGAAGTGCCATTGGGGACCTTCAGCCTGCCGCGCCTGCGGGCTCTGGATCTGAGCGACAACCTGATCCAGCATTTGTCGACGGACCTGCTGGAAATGCCGCTGCCGCTCGACGACGAATCGGACCTGAGCGGCAACCCGTTGTCCGCCGCGAGCATGGCGATCTTGCGCGCGTATTACCGGCAAACGGGTTATGAGTTTGGCGTGGAAGAGGCGACGCTTGACGAAAACCAGATCGAGCTGACGCCACCCAGCACGCCGGAGGCCATGGAGGAGTAGGACGCCGCCTAGCCGCGCTCGGACGGCACCGACGACAACTCGAACGGGCTGCTGCTGCGCCGTTGGTTGCGGTCTTCACGGGGGGTGGCGCCAAAGAAGTTGCGGTAGGCGCTGGAGAAGTGCGGCCCCGAGGAGAAGCCGCAGGACAAACCGATCTGGATGATCGACTTGCTGGTTTGCATGAGCATCTGGCGGGCCTTGTTCAGGCGCAGTTCCAGGTAGTACTGGCTGGGGACGCGATTGAGGTATTGCTTGAAGATCCGTTCCAGTTGTCGTCGCGAAACGCACACGTGCTGGGCGATTTCGTCGGTGGTCAGCGGCTCTTCGATGTTGGCCTCCATCAGCAACACCGCCTGGGTCAGCTTCGGATGGCTGGAGCCCAGGCGGTTCTGCAGCGGAATGCGCTGGCGCTCGCCGCCTTCGCGGATGCGCTCCACCACCAGCTCCTCGGACACCGCACCGGCCAGTTCGGCGCCGTGATCCCGGGCCAGCACCGCCAGCAGCAGGTCGAGCACCGACATGCCACCGCACGCGCTCAGGCGATCACGATCCCAATCGAACAGGTGACTGGTGGCGATGACCTTGGGGAAACGCTCGGCGAAATCGTCCTGCCAGCGCCAGTGCACGGCGGCGCGGTAGCCGTCGAGCAGACCGAGCTGGGCCAGCGGGTACACCCCGGCCGACAAGCCGCCGATCACACAGCCGGCGCGCACCAGTTGCTTGAGGGCGCTGCTCAGTTGGGAGGCGATCACGGTGGGCGGCTCGTCCGCCAGCAGGAACACTTTCTGGAAGCCTTCCAGCTTGCCGGCCCATGGCTCGCCCGGCAGTTGCCAGTCCCCCGAGGTTTGCGGTTCGGCCTGCAGGAACGACAGTTCGTAGACCACCTCAGGATGCACCCGCTGAGCGACGCGCAAGGCCTCCTCAGCCAGCGCAAGCGTCAGTGCTTTTGTGCTGGGCCAAATCAGGAAACCAATTCGATGGGCAGTCATGGAGGGCTATCCGAAGCGAAGAACAGTGAAAGAAGCCGTGGGCCAATGCTAGCCCGTAAATGAACACAAATCTCAAAACCGCTGTAAACCTGCCCACCTGTAGGAGCGAGCTCGCTCGCGAAAACCCCGAGAGCGCCAGGGGGTGCCAGGTTCCCCGCGTTATCGTTGACGGTCTTCGCGAGCAAGCTCGCTCCTCCAGGGGTGGGCATGGTTATTTCAGGCTGCCGGAGAGGAACTGCTGCAACCGCTCGGACTGCGGATTGACCAGCACTTCCCGTGGGTTGCCACGCTCTTCGACGATGCCTTTGTGCAGGAACACCAACTGGTTGGACACTTCACGGGCAAACCCCATTTCGTGGGTCACCACCACCATGGTGCGGCCTTCCTGGGCCAGATCCTGCATCACCTTGAGGACTTCGCCGACCAGTTCCGGGTCCAACGCCGAAGTGGGCTCGTCGAACAGCATCACTTCCGGCTCCATCGCCAAGGCGCGGGCAATCGCCACACGCTGCTGCTCGCCACCGGACATATGACCGGGGAACGCATCCTTGCGATGGCCCACGCCGACTTTGGCCAGGTAGTGCTCGGCCTTTTCACGCGCCTCTTTTTTCGACACGCCCAGCACATGCACCGGCGCTTCCATCACGTTTTCCAACGCGGTCATGTGCGACCACAGGTTGAAATGCTGGAACACCATGGACAGGCGCGAACGCATGCGCTGCAACTGTTTGGGGTCGGCGGCCTTGAGGGCGCCGTCCTTGCTGGCCACCAGCTTGAGTTCTTCGTTATTGAGCAGGATCTTGCCGGCGTGGGGCTGCTCCAGCAGATTGATGCAGCGCAAAAAGGTACTTTTGCCCGAACCGCTGGAACCGATGATGCTGATCACATCACCGGCCGCGGCGGCCAGGGACACGCCTTTGAGCACTTCATGACTGCCATAGCGTTTATGCAGGTCTTGGACTTCAAGTTTGTACATGCGGTCGGTTCTCACAAAAACAGGTGGTCAGTCGTTGAGCAAGCGCCCGTGCCGCAGCGCTTCGCGCCCCGCCACCTTGGCCAGCCAGAAACCCGCTTGGGCATAACGCAGCCGTTCAACGGCAAACAACACTCCCGAGGTGCCCGCGCAGATGATGCTCACGCGGTCTTCCAGGGGATCGATCACTTCAAAAATCGGCTCGCCGGCCTCGACCCAATCACCGGCTTTACGCAGGTAACTGATGACCCCGGCATGGGGTGCAAACAGCAACTCAGTGCCTTCGAAGGGCATGCCTTCGCACGGCTCGTGTTGCGCCGCCGGCCAGTCGCCGTGGATCAGGCCCTGTTCGGCGAGGAACGCGAGGATGCCTTCGGCGTGGAAGATCGCCTCATCGCGGCCGGTATCGGCCTGACCGCCCAGTTCCAGGGTGGTCGCCAGGCATGCCAACGGGATCTGCGCCTCGGGGAACGCTCGGGACAAGCGCAACCATGGCAGCGAACAGGCTTCATCGAACGAGCTGCCGCCGGAATCTTCCGCCAACAGGCCGACTTTCACATTCAAATGCGCCGACAGCGAACGCCACTGCGGCCAGTGCTGGGGCAGCGCGTACATGTGCAGCGCGGCTTCGGCGTCGCAGTGCAGGTCGAGGACAATGTCGGCGGTGCACGCATGGCTGAGCAGGGTGCGCTGCATGCCTTGCAACTGGCTGCTCGGCGCAGGCAAAGCGCTGAGTACATCACTCATCGCCTGGCGAATCGTACGCACGTTGGCATGGGGATCATCCCCGAGCTTGCCATGCAGTTGCGCGATTACCGGCTCGCTCAACTCAACGAAATCACGGTTGAAATTCTTGCCACTGCCCACCTCGAAACGCCCCTGGTGGCTGCCTTGCAGCAGTTGGCCCAGGCCCATCGGGTTGGCCACCGGCACCAGCTCGATCACGCCATTGAGGGCGCCTTGCCGTTCCAGTTCGATGAGGCGCTTTTTCAGCTCCCAGGCGGCACGCATGCCGGGCAGTTCATCGGCGTGCAGGCTGGCCTGGATGTAGGCCTTGCGCTCGCCACTGCCGAAACGAAATACGCTCAGTTGGCGTTCGCACCCCAGGTGGCCCCAGGGCAATAGGTGATCGATACGTTCCATATCAGTGCTTCCGTGGAGCCAGGTAGCTCAGCCAGCGGTGCTCGGCCAACTTGAACAGGCGCACCAGGATAAAGGTCAGGCACAGGTAGAACGCGCCGGCGGTGATATAGGCCTCGAACGGCAGGTAGAACTGCGCGTTCACCGTGCGCGCGGCACCCGTGATGTCGATCAGGGTGACGATGGACGCCAGGCTGGTGGTCTGCAGCATCATGATCACTTCGTTGCTGTACTGCGGCAGCGCGCGGCGCAGGGCCGATGGCAGCAGGATGCGGCGGTACAGCTTGTAGCGCGACATGCCCATGGCCTTGGCCGCTTCAATTTCGCCATTGGGCGTGGACTTGAGACTACCGGCAATGATCTCGGCGGTGTAGGCGCTGGTGTTGATCGCAAATGCCAGGCACGCGCAGAAGGTGGCGCTGGACAGCAGCGGCCACAGGAAGCTCTCGCGCACCACCTCGAACTGGGCCAGGCCGTAGTAGATCAGAAACAGCTGCACCAGCATCGGCGTGCCGCGGATCACGTAGGTGTACAGCCAGGCCGCGCCGTTGACGATCGGCTGTTTGGACACGCGCATCAAGCCCAGGGGCAACGCGGCGAGCAGGCCGAAGAACAGCGAGATGGCGAGCAGTTTCAGGGTGGTCAGCAAGCCGCCAAGGTACAGCGGCATGGCCTCCCAGATGACGTTGTAGTCGAAGATCATAGATCAGCCGCCCTTACGCCTACCGAGTAGCGCTTCTCAAGATGACGCAGGGCCAGCAACGATACGCTGGTGATCACCAGGTACATCGCCGCCACTGCGAGGAAGAAGGTAAAAGGCTCACGGGTGGCATCCGCCGCCTGCTTGGCCTTGAACATCATGTCTTGCAGGCCCACCACCGAAATCAGCGCAGTGGCCTTGGTCAATACCAGCCAGTTGTTGGTGAAACCGGGGATCGCCAGCCGGATCATCTGCGGCACCATCACCCGGAAAAACACCTGGAAGGGGCTCATGCCATAGGCAAGGCCGGCTTCGGCCTGACCCTTGGGAATGGCCATGAAGGCGCCACGGAAGGTTTCCGACAGATAGGCGCCAAAGATGAAACCCAGGGTGCCGATACCGGCGGCCAAGGGGTTCAAGTCAATATAGTCGTCATAGCCGAGCATCGGCGCGACGCGGTTGAGCAGGTCCTGACCGCCGTAGAAAATCAGCAGGATCAACACCAGGTCGGGAATCCCACGGATCACCGTGGAGTACAAGTCACCCAGCCAGGCCAACCAGCGCACCGGCGACAGGCGCAACGCAACCCCGATCAGACCCAGAACAATAGCCAAGGCCATGGACGACAGGGCGAGCTGAAGCGTCAACCATGCGCCATCGAGGATGACGGCCCCGTAGCCTTTCAACATGATTCAGGTCCTCGAAAAGGGGGATGAAAAAATGGCGCAAACCGCAGGAATTCTGTTGCTTGCGCCATTGTGGACAGACCGCTGCGACGATTTACTTGGCTTCTGGGCCGTAAATGTCGAAGTTGAAGTACTTTTTCTCGATTTCTTTGTATTTGCCGTTGGCACGGATCGCAGCGATGGCCGCGTTGATGCGGTCCAGGTTTTCCTTGTCGCCTTTGCGTACGGCGATCCCTACACCATCGCCGAAGTATTTGACGTCGGTGAAGGACGGGCCGGTGAACGCATAGCCTTTGCCGGCAGGCGTGTCGAGGAAACCTTCCTGCAACAGGGTGGCGTCGGCCACGGTGCCATCAAGGCGACCGGCTTCGATATCCAGGTAGATTTCGTTCTGCGAGCTGTAAGGAACGACGGTGGCACCTTTAGGCGCGAGCACTTCCTTGGCAAACCGGTCGTGGATCGAACCGCGCTGCACACCGATCTTCTTGCCTTTGAGTTCGTCCAGGCTGTCGCTGACCGCCGTGCCTTCCTTCAACACCAGGCGCGCCGGGGTCAGGTAGTAGCGATTGGTGAAATCCACGGATTTCTTGCGGTCTTCGGTGATGGACATCGACGACAGGATCGCGTCGATCTTGCGCACTTTCAGCGCCGGGATCAGGCCGTCGAATTCCTGCTCGACCCAGGTGCACTTGACCTTCATCTCTTCGCACAGGGCGTTGCCGATGTCGTAGTCAAAGCCGACGATGCTGCCATCCGGCGCTTTCGACGCAAACGGAGGGTAGGCCGCTTCGATACCAATTTTCAGCGGCTTGCCTTCGGCGAAAGCCTGCATGGACAGCACGGACAGCGCCAGGGCGCCCAACAGCACGAGTTTCTTCATCTTGGGACTCCATCGGTATAGGGCAGAACAGCAGTATGAGCCATAGCCCACGATGCGACTTGAGTGAAACCGAATAGCGGCGCTGCGTCCCGCACCAGTTCAACCCTGGTGACGACGAGCGAGTGATCGGCATTCTAACGACAGGCCGGAAGCCGATATTTCCTCAATGCGACAACAATTTACAGAAGCACTGAGAAAGCGGTTCCAGCACATTGACAGCCTCTGAATTTTATGCAGAGGCAAAAGACATTAAACCTGTAAACACTGCAAATTGCGGGCCTATTATTCGCAAACCCTTCTGGCACGGCAAGTCTGGCGTTTAACCTTGTTTGCGAAGCGGTCTAAAACGCAGCTTTTGCGGGCGCGCGCGTAGCACTTTGCCTCATCTTTGGGCGATGGGTTACACATGTGCATTGCCCGGTAACATTCAGAAACGTCCTACGAGAAAAACCGATATTTATTCATTTTGAAGTCATAACCGCACTGGAGCATGACATGAAATGCCTTTCCATTGTGGGAGGGGGGGGCTTGCTCCCGATGGCGGTGTATCAGTCGATACGCTTGGCACTGACCCACCGCTATCGGGAGCAAGCCCCCTCCCACAGCGGCGCACAAAAAAGCCCCATCCGGCTCACACCGAATGGGGCTCTGTACCACCAACCCGCTTTAGGCGACGCTCATGGTCTTGTGCGTCTCGATCAAATGCGCCACGACACCTGGGTCCGCCAGGGTGGAGATGTCCCCCAAGCCGTCGTATTCGCCAGTGGCAATCTTGCGCAAGATGCGCCGCATGATTTTCCCCGACCGCGTCTTCGGCAAGCCCGGCGCCCACTGGATCACGTCCGGCGAAGCGATCGGCCCGATCTCCTTGCGCACCCAGTTCTTCAGTTCCAGGCGCAGCGCTTCGTTCGGCTCTTCGCCATTCTTGAGGGTGACATAGACATAAATGCCCTGGCCCTTGATGTCGTGCGGCACACCGACCACGGCGGCCTCGGCGACTTTCGGGTGAGCGACCATCGCACTTTCGATTTCAGCGGTGCCCATGCGGTGACCGGACACGTTCAACACGTCATCCACACGGCCGGTGATCCACCAGTAGCCATCTTCGTCGCGACGCGCGCCGTCGCCGGTGAAGTACATGCCACGGAAGGTCTTGAAGTAGGTGTCGACGAAACGGTCATGGTCGCCGTACAGGGTGCGGGCCTGGCCTGGCCACGAATCGAGGATCACCAGGTTACCTTCGGCAGCGCCTTCGATGATGTTCCCCAGGTTGTCCACCAGCGCCGGTACCACGCCGAAGAATGGCTTGGCCGCGGAACCCGGCTTGAGCGCATGGGCGCCCGGCAGCGGGCTCATCAGGGTGGCGCCGGTTTCGGTCTGCCACCAGGTATCGACGATCGGGCAACGGGATTGACCGACGTTCTTGTAGTACCAGTCCCAGGCTTCAGGGTTGATCGGCTCGCCCACCGAACCGAGCAGGCGCAGGCTGCTGCCATCGGCGCCTTCGCAGGCGGCCGTGCCGGAAGCCATCATCGCGCGGATCGCGGTCGGCGCGGTATAGAGGATGTTGACCTTGTGCTTGTCGACGATCTTCGCCACCCGGGTGATATCCGGATAGTTCGGCACGCCTTCGAACAGCAACGTGGTCGCGCCATTGGCCAGCGGACCATAGACGATATAGGTGTGGCCGGTGACCCAGCCGACGTCGGCGGTGCACCAGTAGATTTCGCCAGGGCGATAATCGAATACGCGCTCATGGGTCAGGGCCGCATACAGCAGGTAGCCGCCGGTGGTGTGCTGCACGCCCTTGGGTTTGCCGGTGGAGCCGGAGGTGTAGAGGATGAACAGCGCTTCTTCAGCGCCCATCTCTTTGGGTGCACACACGGCGCCCGCCACTTTCATCAGGTCTTCGTACCAGATGTCGCGATGCTGGTTCCACTTGATGTCGCCATTGGTGCGCTTGCACACAATGACTTTCTGGACGCTGCTGGTTTCCGGGTTGGTCAGGGCGTCGTCGACGTTGGCCTTCAGCGGAATTTTCTTACCGGCGCGCACACCTTCGTCGGCCGTGATCACCACCTTGGATTTGCAGTCGATGATGCGACCGGCCAGGGCTTCCGGCGAGAAACCGCCAAACACCACCGAGTGAATCGCGCCGATCCGGGTGCAGGCCAGCATGGCGACCACGGCTTCGGGGATCATCGGCATATAGATAGTCACCACGTCGCCGCGGTGCACGTCCTGACCACGCAGGGCGTTGGCGAACTTGCAGACTTCTTCATGCAGTTCGCGGTAGGTGATGACGCGGCTCTCGGCAGGGTCATCGCCCTCCCAGATGATCGCTGCCGTGTCGCCACGCTCGGCGAGGTGGCGATCCAGACAGTTGTAGGAAACGTTCAAGGTGCCGTCGGCGAACCACTTGATGTCGACATGGTGATCGTCGAAAGAAGTCTGCTTCACCGTGGTGAAAGGCTTGATCCAGTCAAGACGCTTGGCTTGCTCACGCCAGAAACCGTCGGGGTTGACCACCGACTGCTGGTACATGGCCTTGTAGGTCGCCTCGTCGGTCAGCGTGTTGGCTGCTACTTCGGGGCGGACGGGGTACAGGGAAGCCGCACTCATCTTTCTTACCTCGGTGATATATTTGTTGTTGTATGACCCCGTTGTAGCCGGGGAAGCCCTATAGAACCATTCGACGATGGTAGTAACAAGCCCCTACAAATTGCCCTGCCATGCCCTTTTACCGCTCTGCCCCGCGGGCTGCGAGGCTTTTCGGGGGCGTAAAAAAACCTTTACCACGGGATTGTTACAAAAACCGCCAATAGTGTTTATCAAAAGCACGGCTATATGAATATAACCGCCAGGCCTAGAATCAATTCCGCCAACCAAGGCAACGTGATTAACCTAGTTACAGCCCCCACGAAGGCATGTTAATCCGGATGTTCCAAACCTAAGTTACACACGTGGCCCCAAAAGGGCCCCGTGACCCCTTTCGCCCTGAAGAAGGTAAAGACAGTAATGAAAGCTTTATTAGTTATGGCCCTCAGCAGCTTGTGCGCCACCGCCGCCCTGGCCGAAGAGGCCCCGACTGAGCAGGCCGGCAAGAATGCACCGATTGTTGAGGATTACACCTACAGCACTCACTTGGACATCGCCAAAGTTCTGTCCATGAGCACGATCCCGGAAGTATGTGAAGTTGTACCGGCCAAGATGGAATATGAAGACTCCAAAGGTCAGCGTCACATTCTTAATTACCATGTAATGGGTAACGGTTGCTCTAACGGATAATAACGTCGTTAGTTTGATCTGAATCCGGATCTTGTTCGCCGCAAGAAATCGTTCTTGCGGCCAAGGCCCGACAGCTGAAACACCTCAAGGACTGCTCGCAATAGCGATCTCAGTCATACCAAAAACTCAAGCCCCTCCCCCCTCCCCCCGCATTTCCAGGCCCTGAAAGGCCACTTCATCCATCCTGCAAAAAACATCCCGCCGTCCGTCAAAAAATTCCAACGCCAGCAAAGCCTTATAAACCCGCGCTTTGGTCGAAAACCACGTCATTGCAGCGCTCGATCGGGACCATCGGTCGCAACACAAACCCGAATTTTTCCCTATAATGCGCGGGTAAATCGGGCCTGCAATATCCCTTTACACAGGGACGAAGAGCCAGACCTGAGGCCTCCGCTGGAGCACGCATCGACCGCTCCGCCCCTCAAGCCTCACGCAGAGTACCCGTACACCCAATTGCGTTTAATGCCTGCGCTAGCTGTTGCAACAAACGATTCCTTAAGATCCACCGCGGCCCGAGGGCCGTGTGAACACCCAACCATCCGGTTTCACACGGGCACCCTTGAGCCCTCACGCAGGAGACGACACGTCATGCTGAGCTGGGACGAATTCGACAAAGAAGAAGACGGCGAAGTCGCCATCAAAGGCGCCAACGCCGGCCACGCCACCGAAGCCAACATGGACCGCCTCGACGGTGCCGGCGCCGCTGCCGCCATCGAAGCCCGCGCCGTCACCGCCAGTGACTCCGCCGCGATCATCCGCGCCAAGGCCGCCCTGGACAAACTCGACATCGCCGAAGGCCTCGCCGAACTCGAAGGCGCCTCCGCCCGCGTCGCCGTCGACGAAAAGCGCATGATCAACTGCCGCGCCGACCTCAACCAACTCGTGCCCTTCAAGTACGACTGGGCCTGGCAGAAATACCTCGACGGCTGCGCCAACCACTGGATGCCGCAAGAGGTCAACATGACCGCCGACATCGCCCTGTGGAAAAACCCCGAAGGCCTGACCGACGACGAACGTCGCATCGTCATGCGCAACCTGGGCTTCTTCTCCACCGCCGACTCCCTGGTCGCCAACAACCTGGTGCTGGCCGTATACCGCCTGATCACCAACCCGGAATGCCGCCAGTACATCCTGCGCCAGGCTTTCGAAGAAGCGATCCACACCCACGCCTACCAGTACTGCATCGAATCGTTGGCCATGGATGAAGGCGAGATCTTCAACATGTACCACGAGATCCCATCGGTCGCGAAAAAAGCCGCCTGGGGCCTGAAATACACCCGTTCGATCTCCGATCCGAAGTTCGAAACCGGCACCGTCGACACCGACAAAGAACTGCTGCGCAACCTGGTCGCCTACTACTGCGTCCTTGAAGGCATCTTCTTCTATTGCGGCTTCACCCAGATCCTCTCCATGGGCCGCCGCAACAAAATGACCGGCGTGGCCGAACAGTTCCAGTACATCCTGCGCGACGAGTCGATGCACCTGAACTTCGGTATCGACGTGATCAACCAGATCAAAATCGAAAACCCACACCTGTGGGACACCGAGATGAAAGAAGAAGCGACCCAGATGATTCTGCAGGGCACGCAACTGGAAATCGAATACGCACGCGACACCATGCCGCGCGGCGTGCTGGGCATGAACGCGGCGATGATGGAGGACTACCTCAAGTTCATCGCCAACCGTCGTCTGTCGCAGATCGGTCTGAAGGAAGAATATCCAGGCACCACCAACCCGTTCCCATGGATGAGCGAGATCATGGATTTGAAGAAAGAGAAGAATTTCTTCGAAACCCGTGTGATCGAGTACCAGACCGGCGGCGCGTTGAGCTGGGATTGAAGCGTTAAACAAGTACAAAAAAGGTCGCCCTTGGGCGACCTTTTTTATTTAGTCCGGTGATGCCTGGACGAACCATTCAAAAACCACTGTCCTTACTCCAACATGCACAGTCTTATAAATGTTAGCCATGCGCATAACGACCAAAGAAGATCAGTTCACCTTACGGAATATAAAACTCAAGATTTAAAATACTTACTTATGAATTTCAATTTTTTTCCTTCCCACGGCATAGGAACTGAAAACATATACATAAATATCACAACAAAAGAAGCCCAACCTAAAACCTCATTATTTTTCTCGCCAACAATAGGCAAAACCCCACGATCTACGAATCGCATGTGAACATAGACACAAAAAATATTATAAACAATAACACCTATGAATTTACTCGTTGAAAACCTGCGCCCTGACCAACACTGGCTAGCCAGTAGAGACGGGACATAAAACGCAATAGTAAAAAAATATAGCCCGTGTAAAAAATCGAGTCACTCACAGTTATTCCACCTATCCAAAACGTCTTCCGCAGTCAATAAAACTCCCTTGCGATAGGGAGTTGCAGACTGCGTCCAGTGATGCAAAAAAAACCGCTCAAAACCACCACCTCAACTCCCTCTCAACAGGAAAAGCAAATCCGTGTATATAAATGCAGAAAATGGCGATATAGCTAATTAAAGGATAATCAGCTATCAAATCTGGCCTAAACCCCAGCACCGGAAACTCTTGAAACTTAACAATCCGAAAATAAACAAACCCGAATACAGAATTAAAAATCATGCAGACAATGAATTTCACCCCTAGAAAATCCCATAGTTTCTCCCCAGAAAATCTGATCCTCAGCGTATAAGCACTCAGGATGCCCCATAAAACGAATAAGGGAAACGTAAACAAGAACCATACTGTCATCGCGTCCGCCTCGTACAATTAACCAAGCCAAACAAAAACCTCACCTTCCGTTCCGCGGGGATTGCAAATCCGTGGGCAAATATACATACAAAAGTAAGCCACCCAGCAAAACTGCAATCTTCTAAGATATCCGGTCTATACCCCAAAAATGGAAAATCATCGTGCTGAATCATATGCATATAAGCCCATATAAAAATCGAATTAACAATAACTCCAAAAATAAGCTGCGCATCGCCAAGGCGCGGACTAGAAAGAACAGATTTCAACCAGAAAGCCAATAAAACCCCACACATCTCGAGTAGAACCAATAACCAGCACATCACTTTTCTTTTGCTTTATACAGTTGATCAATAGTTAGTGCCGAGGCCCCCGAGTCAACAGCCTTTGTACCCGGCCCCATTCGTGTGAAACCACGAACGTAATCAGTATCTATATATCGAAACAAACGCCAGGAGTCGGGTTTTAATACGAGTCGCCACGTACTGTAAACAGATGTCCCTAAGTCAAACATTCCATACGCAAAATCTCCATCCTCTTTTTCCCATCCCAAGGCCATCGCTGTATCTCGGTAAAATTTCCTTACCGGCCCCTCAGTATCAGAACGCCCTTCCCATAAATTCCGTCCATTCTCGTATATGTTATTGGAACCATGCGCAATCATTGGTAACCCGGCTACCACGCACAAAGTACCCAAGGAGGCCGCGCAAATTTCCGCCCCCGTTTTGAACTGTAGCGCTCCTGCTATCAATCCAACGCCCTTGCGAGCGACTTCCATCGACTGACTCATCAAACTGCGCTGTTCTTCTTTTATCTCTATCAATCCTTGATCAACCGTCTTTCTTCCCTCCTCAACATCCCTGACAATACTGCGCGCGTAATAAGCAACCTCCCGATTGAATTGCAGCCGCACTATTCCATCCTGAATATGCCGGGCGCTTATCGTGCAAGCTTGATTAGTCAGATTTCCTGCCGCCTGGCTCACTACCCAAATATCGTGAAACGTTGGCTCTGTATGACGACTTTCCTTTTTCATTTTTCGTCCAACTCCCCATAGCTGTAGCCACTCGTACTGGCTCGATGATGGGTCCAGATAATCTGGCGATAACGCAGGGCCATATGTTCTTGTGCTTGCGCATCGTGTTGCAGAACCGCATGGGGTACGTCGAGGGTAAGGTCGGCAATGACGCAGCCACGAATATCGACCGTGTAGTATTTTTCATAGCCACTGGTACTTGAGCTTCGATAGAAATTAATCACGCAGTTGAGTTCTTCCCTATTGGAAAGGGCTACCGCCAATAAAGGGGAGGACTTATCGATATTCTTGGTAATCACCACCGGCCCGTGTGTCGCGGCATTCACGTTGCCGCGGTTGGCTATGTGATGCTGGAAAGACAGCACCAGGATTTCATCTCTGTGCCCGTCCTGGCAGGTGTTACCAATTGAATCCAGAGTCGAGCATCCCGCGGAGATCAAGCCTTGCTCTTTGCCATTGATGGTCATGTAGCTGTGATTTGCCATAGGGTCAGCGCCTTGTTGTTTTTGGCACTTACCATACGAGAACTTGAAAATAGGAAATATCGGACGTTTCTGTTTAAACGGTGTGAGATTTTTGTAGGAAATTTAAACATTCATGTAATCCGCTCGCGCCGCTTGGCTCCCCCTCCGTAACGACGAGCTTGCAGTGGACTCAGAAACTCCAATCCTTGGCCTTGGGGTAGTAAACTTCGCCGACCATCGGGGGTGAACAAACACGCCCGCACACTACAAAGCCTGGAGATTGGCCGGTCGCCATCGCGGAGCAGCATCCGCCTGAACCCGACCGACGTGCGCCAGTCAGAACGCTATGAACCCGCTCCACCTGATCAAGGACCACCCGTGAACCCAGACATGCTTGAAGCCGGCCCCGTGGGCGCCAAAGTACTGTCCGTCTTTGACTTCGACGGCACCCTGACCCACCACGACAGTTTCGTGCCCTTCCTCAAGTTTGCCTTTGGCCCCGGCGAGTTCTATGGCCGCATGGTCAAGCTTGCGGTGCCCGCGCTGCGGTTTCTGGTGCGGCAGATCAGCCGGGATGAGTTGAAGGCGCAGTTGATCCGTACCTTTATGACCGGTGTGGAGAAGGCGTGGGTGCAGCAGAAGGCCGAGGAGTATTGCCAGCGCAATTGGGCGCGGTTGATGCGGCCGGCCGGGGTGCTGTCGGTGGAGCATGAGCTGGGGTCGGGGGCAGTGGTGACACTGTGCTCGGCATCTCCCGCGTTGGTGTTGCAGCCCTTTGCCGATCGGCTTGGGATCAAATTGATCGGGACTGAGCTTGAGGTGATCGACGGAGTGTTGACGGGCAAGCTCACGGGAAATAACTGCCGCTGCGAGAACAAGGTGCTGCGGCTCGAGGCAGTGTATGGGGACCTGGGGGAATATCGGCTCAGGGCCTGGGGCGATACGCGCGGGGATAGGGAATTGCTGGCGGCGGCGCAAGATGCGCATTTTCGGCATTTTCATGCGAAGAAGAAAAAAAACGCCCGGAAACCCTGACGCTTCTGCTGGTATTTACTCAGGTTGCCGCTATTAATAGCCAAACCTCTCACGGACCCGAGCCCCATGAAATTCGACACGGCCTACAGCCTGAATCTCGATGAAAAACTGTCGATCTACGACGTTCGAGAGCTGAATTTCGACGAAACCGCCGCGTATGACTCCGACAAGGACCATTTCCTCTGTCCCAACGATGCCTGCCGCGCGGCCTTCGAGGCGGGCAATACGCTGAGCACCTTCAACGCGAAGAACGTTAATTACCGGCGCACACCGCATTTCAAGAACAAGAGCGGCACCCGGCATATCGATGGTTGCCGCTATGCCAGCAACCACAAGGGCGCTGCCGGTGAAAGCGACGACGACCGCGAGGATCATTTCCCATCGGAATTTGTACTGACCCGGCGCACCTATCCACGCAAGATGCCGTTGGCCGGTGCCGAAGGACAACCCCCACAAGACCTGCCGGAAATACCTACAACCCGCACAAATGCATCTGTCAGCCCCAGTGACGCCACCCCGGATAAAACCAGCGTATTCGCCCACCCGGTGGAATGCTATGTGTCGAATATCGACGACAAGGACAAGCTCAAAGCCATGCCCTTGAAAATCGGCGAGCACACCGCAACCTACTGGGCCTTTTTCAAGAAAATCGAATACCTGCAGGACAACAAGGGCCTGATCTACTGGGGCAGGATCAAAGCGATCAAGGACTACACCAACAGCTTTCGCATCGACTTCGAAAAGAAGGTATGGCTCGACAAAAAGCCCTACTCGGTCAACGTTTACCTGAGCAAGAAACTCATCGACAACTACCGCAAGCGCAAGGCATTCCTGGAGCAGATCAAGGCGGCAGCCAGCAGTGACCAGCCCTTGTATTGCTTCTTTTATGGCGTGACGCCGGAGCTGAAGCAGGTGCCCAGCAAGAAAAACCCCGAGCAGACGTTCGGCGTGTTCAGCGCCAATATCGAGAACCTGGATCACCTGATTATTCGCGAGGCGCCAGGGCTGGGCTGACAGGCGCTGAAAAGCCATCGGAAAAATTCCAGTTGATGAGCGGTCAAAACAACTGTACAAAAACACAGTATAGTTTGCCTTCCCCGTCGAACCCTGGAGAAATTCCATGTCCTCTCTGGCAATGAGCTCTTTTGTAGATCAGCAGATCGTCCTGCATCAATTCACCGCCAAACACAGCGTACAGGCGCGCGCCATGCTGGGTTGGAGCCGCGAAGAGCTGGCCCGCCAGGCGGGCGTGACGGTGGATGCCGTTCAGCAGTTCGAGCACCAGGGCGATGGCGGCGATGAAACCCGCCTGGCACTCGCGTTTCGGCTGGAGGCCGAGGGGCTGGTGTTCTTTCCAGGGTTCGCGCCAGGGTGGGGAATGAGTGCGCGCCGCGCCGAAGATGTGAATGCCATGGGCCATGGCATTCCTCCACGGCCTTGAGAGCCTGGGGACTTTAGAGTCGAGGCCTTGGAGCCACCTGCGCCGCCTGCTCATAACCATGGGCCACCGCCAGCAACGTGGGTTCACTCCAGCGGGCCCCGAAAAAGTATGCGCTGGTCGGCACGCCCTGCTCGTCTTGACCGGATGGCACCGAGATCCCTGGGTAGCCCGCCACCGCAACCGCGAAGTAGCTGTTGGTTTCAAAGTCCGCCACCAGGGCGTCGAGCTTCTGCTCGCCGATCAGTTCATCGACCGTGCCACGGAAGTCCTGGATCAGTGC
The DNA here is from genome assembly GCF_900102035.1 of Pseudomonas extremaustralis. Taxonomy (NCBI): domain Bacteria; kingdom Pseudomonadati; phylum Pseudomonadota; class Gammaproteobacteria; order Pseudomonadales; family Pseudomonadaceae; genus Pseudomonas; species Pseudomonas extremaustralis. Next base: position 6,590,846 of record NZ_LT629689.1, on the reverse strand, counting down.
ATCCCATAGCGGCTTGCGCGCCTGTTGTGTCAGCGTGGATGCGTCGATGTCCTTGAGCACCGGCTGGTGGTCGGTGTCGGTGCCATCGCGTTTTGCGTTGTACGCGATCAGTTCGGGAACCGACTTCACTGGCAACCCCTCGCGCTTGCCCAGGTAGGTGTTCAATTCGTCCTTCACATCGGCAAGCAATAATTCGTCATAGCGCGAAGCGTCTGCCAACCGCATGTTCACCGGCACCAGCACTGCGCCTTGCGCGCGAAGCACCTCCAGCGTCCGGCGAAATATTGCACTGTTGTCCACCGACAGGGTTTCGCCATTCGCGCAAAAGGTCGCGGGATAACCGATACGCTTATCCCGCAAGGCTCCGGGTTTAAGCAAAGCGGTGTAGTCGATGCCTTGGGGGGCCTCCATACTCGCCGAATCCTGGGGATCGACGCCGGACATGGCGTTGAGCAACAACGCGGTATCGAACACCGAGCGGGCCATCGGCCCCGGCGTGTCCTGTCGATGGCTGGCGGGAATGATGCCGCTGCGACTCAACAACCCCACGCTGGGCTTGAAGCCGACCACGCCGTTGAACGCCGCCGGCACCACGATCGAACCATTGGTTTCGCTGCCCACGGCAAGTGGCGCCAGGCCGGCAGCGACCGCAGCAGCCGAGCCCGAGCTGGACCCACCGACCGGCGCATCCGAATGATGCGGGTTACGCGTCTGCCCGCCGCGTTGGCTCAAACCATCGGCGTTGCCGCGAAAGCCGGCCAGCTCAGTGAGGTTGGTCTTCCCTAGGATCACCGCCCCTTGCTGGCGCAGGCGTTCGACGATAAACGCATCCCTGGCTGCCGACAGGCCTACCAGGCCATAGGCGCCAGCACTGGTTTGCTGGGTGTCGCCGGTCTCGATATTGTCCTTGAGGAGCACGGGGATGCCGTGCAGCGGACCTCGAACCCGACCGGCGGCGCGCTCGCGATCCCGCTCGCGGGCAATGTCCAGGGCTTGAGGGTTGAGTTCAATGATGGTGCTCAATGCGGGGTCGAGTTTGCGAATGCGCTCGTGCAGGTAACTGACCAACGCTGCCGATGTGAGCCCACCCGGCCTGGCCATTTGTTCGCTGAGCTGACGCACACTGGCGTATTCCGTTCCCGGCGCAACGGGCGTCGAGGCCTCGGCGGGCAATTGCAAACCCAGGAGATGCGCCGCATGGTTGATAAACATATCCACACCATGACCCATACCAAACATGAACACCTCCCAGACAGGATAAAAAAGGACGGGAGCCCATATTGCCCCCGTGCGCCAGTCTAGAAACCTCATGCCTGCCGGGCAGTGCGACGCGCGCCGTTCACACCGTGGGATTGTTCAATGCCGCAGGTAGCCCATCCTGACCATCCGGCAAACGGCGGGCACTGCGATAACCTTGCACCAGCGCCGCCAGCGAATCCTTCGACCATCGCGCGCCGTAGAACCACAACATCGCGCCGTCCCCAAGCGGCTCGCCAAACACCGGGTAGCCATGCCAGCAAGCGGCATGGAAGGCGGCGCTGCGGCTGTCCGACACCAGCGCATCCAGGCGATGCTCATTCACCAATTCGTCGATTTCGTTGTGGGTATGCAGGTTGAACTGCAGCGTCTCATCGACCCGCTGCGCAGGCACCGGTAACAGTTGCACCCCAGCCTGACGCAGAATATCCAACGCTCGCCTGAACGGCGCGCGGTGTTCAATGGGTTCGTGGTCACCACCACGGCCATACCGCTCGGCAAAGCCCACACGCCTGCCGGCCAATACGTTGGCGGCGATGAACGAGCTGTTGTTCTGCACCAGTGGCACTTCCACCATCACCGGCCCCGAAGGGTCGAGACCGCTCAAGGCGATCAGTGACAACGATGGGTCGCGCACGGGTTTGAGGGGAAGCCCCGGTGCGTCATACCCAGGGACCGGGATACGCACCTGGGCGGGGGCTTGGGAGCGGGAATCGACACCGAAAGCGATGCCGCGCGGGCTCCCATGGTCGGTGCCGGGAGGGGCCTCGGTCGTCGACTCAAGGCTCCCGGGCGCCGCCTGCCCAGCGGGGCAAGCCACACCTGCTTGCCAGTATTTCCTACACTTTCCTTCCATCAGAACGGCCTCCCGGACCCTAATTTTCCGGGAATCATCGCACCCCTGGCTGGCGCCTGTCGCAGCCCTGAAACAGCTTGAAAACTCCTTTTTCCGACGCCTCACCCATCAACCGACGACGCGCTCCTGTGTCACCTGTATTTCCACCTCCAGCCACCACACATGGCCACGCTCGGGTTGGCTCAGACTGAACGCTTGCCCCATCGGTGGCGTGGTAATCGACACATTGCGCTCCCAGGCCAGGGCCATGATGCGATCAAAAGGTTCGTGCCAGGCATGGAACGCCAGGTCGAACGTGCCATTGTGAATCGGCAGCAACCAACGGCCCTTGAGGTCGATATGGGCTTGCAGGGTTTGTTCCGGCTGCATGTGCACATGGGGCCAGTCGACGTTATAGGCGCCGGTTTCCATCAGTGTCAGGTCAAACGGGCCGAACTGCTCGCCGATGCGTTTGAAGCCGTCGAAGTAGCCCGTGTCGCCACTGAAGAAGATGCGCCGTGCGCCGTCGATCATCACCCACGAACACCACAGCGTTTGGTTGGCATCGAACAGGCCACGCCCGGAAAAGTGCTGTGCGGGTGTGGCGACAAACCGAATGCCGTCCACTTCGACGCCCTGCCACCAGTCCAGTTGCTGCACCTTGCTGGCATCGACGCCCCACTTGATCAAAATGTCGCCCACGCCCAACGGCGCCAAAAAGTGGCGCGTCTTGTCGGCCAATTGGACGACAGCCTTGCGATCAAGGTGATCGTAATGGTTGTGGGAAAGAATGACCGCCTCCAGGGGCGGCAGCTCTTCCAGGCTGATGGGCGGCGCGTGGAAGCGCTTGGGGCCGGCCCAACTGAACGGCGAGGCGCGCTCGGCGAATACCGGGTCGGTCAGCCAGAACTTGCCGCGCATTTTCAGCAATACGGTGGAATGCCCCAGACGGAAGACGCTGTGATCGGGAGCGGCCAACAACTGCTCGCGGGTCAGCGGTTGCACCGGAATCTCTCCCACCGGTCGGGTATTGCGCGGTTTGTTGAACAGCATGTTCCAGAAGATACGCAAGGTCTTGCCAAAACCGCCGTGCTGCACCGGGGTGTCGTTGCTGAATTGCTTTTGTTCCTGTTCCGCAGCCTTGCGCGCCGCAGACGAACACTTAAGACGGGTTGAGAGCGTGGCCATAGCAGAATGACTCCTTTGGACCGTCAATAAACTACACTGCACAGTGTAGTTTCAAGATTGCAACAAAACCCGGAGCAAGTAAACTGCCGAGTGTAATTTTCCTTCAAGAGCCGAGCCCCATCCATGACTGCCCCTCAACGCCTCACTGACCGTAAACGCCAAGCCATTGTGGCAGCGGCTATCACCGAGTTCAGGGCTAACGGGTTCGAGGTCACCAGCATGGATAAGATAGCCGCCACGGCCGGCGTCTCCAAGCGCACGGTGTACAACCACTTTCCCAGCAAAGAAGAGCTTTTCGCCGAAATTCTCCACCAACTCTGGGCCAGCACCGTCGCTCAACTGGATGTTGGCTACACCCGTGAGCGCCCGCTGCGCGAACAATTGCGCGAGTTGCTGGAAGCGAAGATGAAGATGATGTCCGACGCCAACTTCCTCGACCTGGCCAGGGTCGCGATCGCCGCCACCATCCACTCGCCGGAACGTGCACAAGACATGGTCAACCGTCTGAGCCAGCGTGAAGAAGGCTTCACCCTATGGGTACGCGCCGCCCAGGAAGACGGGCGCCTGCGCGGCAGCGACCCGGCGTTTGCCGCCCACCAGATCCAAAGCCTGCTCAAAGCCTTTGCCTTCTGGCCACAGATCACACTGGGCCAACCGCCCCTCGACGCCACCAGCCAGGCCAACGTGATCGAGTCAGCGATCGACCTGTTTTTGGCCGGTTACGAAATCCCCCTGTCTCCCCAGCCATAAAAACCTGGTGCGTGAACGACATTGGCAGTCGTTTATGACGTATTCGCCCTTTGTTTTGCGTAAATGGCCTGGAAGGACACTGATTATTCCCACAGGAATAACTGACAATATTCACCGGAATTATCCGATCAACGGTTAATCCTGCGAATGCATGCTGTCGTGTATGCAAAAAGAGCTGACCCGGGAATTTATGGAAAACAGACAAGGCAAAGGGCTTTCGTTTGCCAAGCGTATTTACAGGCCAAGGATCATTGGCACTGCCATGTGCTGTGTCAGCATCACTGCTGTCCTGTATCCGCTGCCAATGCCTGGCTGGATCTGGGCGTTGCTGCTGGTCAATGCTTTTGTCTGGCCACATTTGGCGTATCAGCTGGCAACCCGCGCCAAGGTTCCCTACGACGCTGAACAGCGCAACCTGGTGTGCGACGCATTGTTCTGCGGGTTCTGGGTCGCTATGTTGCAGTTCACCCCCTTGGCCGCGGTGACGCTGCTGTCGATGGTGACCATGAACAACGTCGCCGCCGGCGGCAAGCGCTTGCTGATACACGGCGCGCTCGCCCAAATGCTCGGCATCTGTGTGGCGGGGTTGCTGTTCGGCTTGCACTTCAATCCCTCGGTCAGCCAGGTTCAAGTCTATGCCTGCTTGCCGATGTTGACGCTCTACCCCATGGCCATCGGCATGGTCTGCTATCAACTGGCGATCAAACTGACGGAGCACAAGCGCACCCTGAGTGCCCTGAGTCGTATCGACAGCCTCACCGGCCTGCTCAATCACGGGTCCTGGAAAGACCTGCTGCACCTCAAGTTTCACAAGTGCCAGCAACTGCGAAGCCACGCCACCATCGCGTTGATCGACATCGATCACTTCAAGCAGATCAATGACACTTACGGCCATATCGTGGGCGATGCGGTGCTGCGACAACTGAGCCTGGTGTTACGTCGTAATCTGCGGGAAGACGATCTGGCCGGGCGCTACGGTGGCGATGAGTTCTGTGTGATTTTTCCGCTAATGCCACAGGAACAGGCCGTGCGGATCATGGAGCGCGTGCGCGAAACCTTCAGCAACTACCGCAACCCGCACTCTCCAGAACTGCGCGTCAGCCTGAGCATCGGCCTGGCGGACTTCCATCCGCTCTTCACCGATGCGGCCATGTGGCTGAACGCGGCGGACCGCGCGCTATACGCCGCCAAGGACACCGGGCGTAACCGGGTCAACATCAGCGACGAAAAGGTCGCCCAACTCGCCTGAAACCGTCCGACAGACCTCAGCTTATTCATAGGTCAGACAGGTCGCCAACGCTATAGTGACGACCGTCTTAACGTTGATGACCCGAGCCCACCATGACTCCAGACAAACCCAAAGCCGCCCCCATCGACCACCTGCGCTTCCACCGCAGCCACGCCCACTTGGCGCCGACCTTTGGCAACGACACCTTTGCCCTCAAGGCCGAAGCCTTTGCCCGCTTCTTCGGCACGCCAACCTTCCTCGGCGCGCAGACCGCAATCGTGATTTTGTGGGTGGCCCTCAACGTCAGCGGTATCACCCATTTCGACGTGTACCCGTTCATCCTGCTCAACCTGGCCTTCAGCCTGCAATCGGCCTATGCCGCGCCGCTGATCCTGCTGGCCCAGACGCGCCAGGCCGCCCGCGACAAAGCCCAGTCCGACGCCGATGCGCAGCACCGCGAAGCGCTGGCCACCGCCAATGCCGAACGCCAGGCCGAGGCGGAAAAGACCAGCAAACAGCTGTTGATCCTGCTGGAGCAAAATACCCAGCTCACGGAAATGACCAAGAATCTGACGGAACGCATCGAAACCCTGACGAGCGAAATGCATGAGCACTTTGTGCGAAAAACCTAACGCCCAGGCAACTGCACCTGCCGTCCCAACTCGTCGAACAGCGTGACCACCGAGCGTAATGCCCGGCAATCGGGACGCGTCAGCAACCACAGCGCCGTGTCGTGCCCTGCCAAGGCGGGGCCCAGCGGATGCAGTCCGTCACCGAGCAAAAAATCCGGCAGCGCCGCGACCCCCAATCCCGCCCGCACCAGCTCGGTGACTGACAACATGCTGTTGCACCGATAACTGAGGCGCACGCCCGGCAGGTGTTCGCGGCGCCAGGCGACGGTGGGGTGATCGGGCAGGAAGTCGTCCGGCCCGATCCAGGCCAGGTCGGCCAGCGCGCGACCTTCGTGCAGGCGCGCATAGGCGGGGCTGGCGCACACCTGATAGGTCACGGCGCCCAGGCAACGGCCGACCAGATGTTCCGGTGGCGTACGGGTCAGGCGCAAGGCGATATCGGCATCGCGGCGGCTGAGGTTGGCAAAATCATTTGAGGTGCTCAGTTCCAGGGTCAGCGCCGGGTACTGCGGCATGAACTGCGCAAGAGCCGGCAGCAACAGGCCTTGCAGCACCGAATCGGTACAGGTCAGGCGCACCGTGCCGCTGATCACTTCACCGCCCTGCTCCACGCCGACCCGCGCGGCTTCCAATGCCTGCTCGGCGCGTTCGGCCTGTTGCGCCAGGTTGCTCGCCAGCCCGGTCGGCAGGTAGCCGGCGCGGCTTTTTTCAAACAGCGTCTGGCCCAGCGCGGCCTCCAGGCGCCGCACCGCGCGAAACACCGTAGACACATCCACCCGCAACAGCGCCGCCGCCCGCGCAAGGGTGCCGCCGCGCACCAGGGCGAGGATCAGCGACAGGTCGGGGTAGTCGATTCGATAGTGCGTGGCTGCATTGAACATGTGGGTAAACGCCAATATTGATTGCGTGAGCGCCAATCTATAGTGCGCATCAGGACACCACAAGCCATGGGACGTACATGATGAAAACCACCGCCCTGCTCCTCGCCCTGATCGGCGATTACAACCCCGACGTAATCGCGCACCAGGCCATTCCCATCGCACTGCAACAAGCCGCCGAAGCCCTGGGCCTGACGGTTCATACACACTGGCTCGACACCGACACCCTCACCTCCACCACTGAACTGCAACGCTTCGACGGTTTCTGGTGCGTGCCCGCCAGCCCTTACCGCGACACGGACGGAGCCTTGCGCGCCATTCGGTTTGCCCGCGAACAGCGGCGCCCTTTCCTCGGCACCTGCGGCGGTTTTCAACATGCCGTGCTGGAATATGCCCGCAACGTGCTGGGCTGGGCCGATGCCGAACATGGCGAACTGGCGCCGGATGCCAGGCGCGCCGTGATCGTGCCTCTGAGTTGTGCGCTGGTAGAGGCAACCGATACCGTGCGTTTATCCCCTTACACACGCATCGCCGAGGCCTACGCCAGCCTTGAAATCGAGGAAGGCTATCGCTGCCGTTACGGCCTGAACCGCGAATTCGCTGACGCGTTGCTGGAACATGCACTGATCCCCTGCGGGCATGATTCGGCCGGCGATCTGCGCGCCGTGGAGTTGCTCGACCATCCGTTCTTCGTCGCCACGCTGTTCCAGCCGGAACGCGCCGCCCTCAAGGGCATCACCCCGCCCCTGGCGATTGCCCTGCTCAACGCGTGCCGGGAGGTCTCGGCATGATCGCCCACACCCCCGCGCCGCCCTACTATGCGGTGATTTTCAGCTCACTGCGCACCGAAGGCGACCACGGTTACGCCCAGGCCGCCGCCCGCATGCTGGAACTGGCGCGCGAACAACCGGGGTTTCTCGGCGTGGAATCGGCGCGGGAGGACGGCCTGGGGATTACTGTGTCGTACTGGCGCAGCGAAGCGGCGATCCTGGCCTGGAAAGAGCAGGCCGAGCACCGCGTGGCGCGTGAACAGGGGCGCGCCACCTGGTATTCGGCGTTCCAGACACGGGTGTGCAAGGTTGAACGGGCTTACCGGAGCTAGCAGGCTCCTTGTGGCAAGCGGGCTTGCCACAGCCCCCCCAACTAACTCACCAAACTGCGCAACGCACTGATTTGTGGGATCTCCACCCGTCGCATGTACACCCGCAGCGGCTCGCTGATGTTGATGCGGTCGTCGATGTTCTGGTCGAGCAGCAACTGGAGACGTTCGCGCGACAGGGTCATGGTCTGTTCGGGGGCCGGCAGCCAGACGAATTCGGCGGTGGGGATGATGCCGTCATCGGCCACGTCCATGCCGAAGGAATCTTCGCTGAAACGCACGATGTACTGGCCGGTCTTGCGGTTGAGGCCGACAAAACCGTGGAGTTGGTCGGCGGCCTGGCAGATAAGTTCGGATGTAATGCGCATGGTAAACCTCACTGAAAAGTCCCACAGGGACTGGAAAGATGGTTTACACGCGGGGCAAAAAGTACCGCCCTCTAGCGGGACGGCTGCGGCCAAGGGTACTGCAATGCACCGTAAAAAAACCGAGAAAAATTGACGCGTGCGCACGTTAATGTCGGTTTGGCGATAGCGCCGCCCGCAATCAATTGTTAAAAAGGAGGCCTTCTCAAAGCTACCTTCACGAAAGGACTTCGCATATGCCTGTCACGTTTACCAAGAGTGCCTTGCTGCTCGCCCTGATGCTCGGCCTTGGCCACGCGCAGGCTGCCGAACCGATCAGCCCGGCTGAATTGGCTACAAACGAAGGCATTCCCCACCCTGCCGTGATCGCTCACCGTGGCGCCTCCTATGACGCCCCCGAATCCACCGCCGCAGCCTACAAGGTCGCCCGCGACCTGGGTGCCGACTACCTGGAGCTGGACCTGCAGCGCAGCAAGGACGGCGTCTTGTTCGCCCTGCACGACAATAACCTGCAGCGCACCACCGACGTGGCCACCAAGTTCCCCGAGCGCAAAGACGCGCCAGCCAGCGAGTTCACCTGGAAAGAACTGCAAACCCTCGACGCTGGCAGCTGGTTCAACGCCGCCTACCCGGACCGCGCGCGTCCGGGCTTCGTCGGCCTGAAGATCCTCAGCCTGGACGACATCATCAAGATCGCCGAAGGCAACCCGCAGCACAAACCCGGCCTGTACATCGAGACCAAGGAGCCCAAGCAATTCCCAGGTATCGAAGCCGACCTGAAAAACAAGCTGCTGGATAAAGGCTGGCTGAGTTCCGCCGGTTCCAAGCTGGGCAAGAGCAACACCGGTGTCGGCCAGGGCAAGGGCCGCGTGGTCCTGCAAACCTTCGATAAAGCGAGCCTCGAAGCGCTGCAGAACGAAATGCCGAACACGCCGAAGATTTTGCTGTTGTGGGTGGGTGAAGGCGGTATCGAGCCCAAGTCCAAAGTGACCTTCGCCGAATCCGGCGAACCGACCAAGGCCGCCTACTACGCCAAGCAAGAGCCCAAAGACGCCGCCGAGTTCGAAAAGTGGCTGGACGAAGCCAAGCGCCTCGGCGCCATCGGCACCGGCCCATCGGCCGAGCTGACCGACCATGGCGACCAGAGCTACACGAACCTGGTCAAGCCGGAAATGAACAAGCTGACCCACGACAAAGGCCTGCTGGTGCATGTCTACACCGTCGATGAGCCGGTGGACTTCGACAAGGTGATGAAAGCCGGCGTCGACGGCATCTTCACCAACCGCGCCGCCGAATTGCTGAAGTTCTATAAGCGCTGGCCGTCGTCCAGCGTGCAGGATCTGCTGAACGACTATAAATACTGAGTCCGTGTGCGATTAAGCGTGAGTTAAGTTGCGCCGGTTAATCTGGCGCCACTTAAACAGCTCACCCGAGAAGGACACACAGCATGAAAACCCTGACCGCTCTGTTCGCCGCTACCGCCCTGACCCTGGCCGCCGGCCTGGCCCAAGCCGATGTTCGTCCGGACCATGTCGAAGGCCTGCTCAAGTCCGGCGCGGTGATGCCGTTCGACAAACTCAACGCCGCCGCCGTGGCCAAGCATCCAGGCGCCAGCATCACCGACACCGAGTTGGACCACAACAACAGTGGCGTGCTGGTCTACGAGGTCGACGTCACTGACACGACCGGCAAGAAGTTCGAAGTCAAACTCGACGCCAAGACCGGCGCCGTGCTGGAAGACAAGCTGGACACTTGAGTCAAACCGTCCATGAAACGCGCCACCTGATGGGTGGCGCGTTTTTTATGGGCGCTTGCCCATCACGCCCTACCGCCTGATCAGGCGCTCAAACGCGCCGTCACCTCGTTCAACTCGCCAGACAAGCCGCGCAAGTTGTGACTTGCCGCTTCGGTGCGCTTCACGTTATCGAGGTTGGCCGTGGCCACCTCAGTGATCTGGGTGATGTTGCGCGATATATCCTCGGCCACCGAGGTCTGCTCCTCGGCCGCCGTGGCGATTTGCCGGTTCATGTCGCGAATCGCTTCAACCGCCTGGGTGATGTGAGCCAGCATGGCGCCGGCCTGGGTGACTTTTTCCACGCTGTCGTCGCTGCACGACTGGCCGCTGACGATGGCCTCGGCGGCATCGATCGCACCGGTCTGCACCGCCTGGATAATCTGGTTGATCTCGATGATCGAGGCCGCCGTGCGTTGCGCCAGGCTGCGCACTTCATCGGCCACCACGGCAAAACCGCGCCCCGCCTCGCCCGCCCGCGCGGCCTCGATGGCGGCGTTGAGCGCCAGCAGATTGGTCTGCTCGGCGATCCCGCGAATCACTTCGAGCACTTTGCCGATGCGCACGCTGTCGGTTTCCAGGCGCCGGATGATCGTGCCGGTGTTGAGGATTTCGGTGCGCATCTGGCCGATGGTGGCAATGGTGACTTGCATCACTTCCCCGCCTTCACGGGCCGAATGGTCGGCTTCGTCGGCGGCGCGCGAAGCGCTGGCGGCGTGACGCGCGACTTCCTGGGCGGTGGCCGACATTTCGGTCATGGCCGTGGCCACCTGGTCGGTGCGGTTGAATTGGTCGTGGGTACCCGTGGCCATCTGCCCGGCAATCGAGTTCAGCTCGCCGCTGGCGCTGACCAGATCAGTAGCGCTGCGTTGCAGACGACTGAAGGTCTCGGCGAGGAAATCGCGCAAGGTATTCGCGGCGACAGCCAGATGCCCCAGCTCATCCTGGCGGCGATTGGCCACGCGCTCGTCAAAGCGGCCATGGCTCAGTTGCGTCACATAGTCGATCAAGCCACGGATCGGCAGGATCAGGTTGCGGTTGATCAACCACAGGCTGAACAGGCCGATCAACGCGCCGGAGAGCAGCATGATCGCCAGGCCCGCCATCATCGTGCGCTCGGCATTGGCACTGATGACCACCGATTGCCTGGCGCCTTGTTCGCGCAAGTCGCTGACCAGCGCGCTCATTTGCTCGCTGGCGGCGCGATCCACGCCCTTGACCGCCGTGTCACCGGCGGTCGGATCGGCGCCGGCAGCCAAATAGGCATCGCGGCCGCGCTGGTAGGCGACACCCAATTGCTGGTGTTCCTGGCGCAACTTGGCAATGCGCTGGTTCAAGACCGGGTCGCTGCTGGTCTGAGTCTCCAGCCGTGCGAGAAAGCCTTGAACATCGCGTTGGCGGTCCTGGAACTGGCCCCAGTATTTTTCCAGCTCCTGGGGCTGCTTGCCGCGCAACAACACGTTTTTCCATTCCTGCACTTGCACCTTGAATTGCAGGTTGGCTTCATCGATCAACTGCGAGGTCAGCAACGGCCCCTCCAGCAGACTGCGGTAACTCTGCACTCCATTGGAGAGGAAGTTGAAACAGGCCAGGGCGATCAGCAGCATGGCCAGCAGGCTGCCACCAAGCAGGGACAAGATTTGTGCCCGCAGGGACGTTCGCAAAAAATTCATCGGAAAAGCCTCGAAACAGGGGGAAAGGTGCTCGCAAGCAACAACCTCCCTGTCTTCTCAAAACGCGGCTCATCCACCGCAGTGCTTACGCCTTGAATCGGCCGTGCCAGACGCTTCTTGAGCGGATTCGGATCAGAGGTCAATAAAATGTCATGTCGTCGAAACAAATCGAAAATTGTCACAAAACTGTCAAATCTACTTGCAATGATCGCCCTCGCGCCTGTGAAACGTCCTACAGGCCCTTTCTGCGCGAGCCGCCATGAACCACAGCATCGATCAACGCCACCAGGATTCCGATCTCTTCGGTTTGCTTTACGGTTTTCGCTTTCGCCCCGGTGAAAAGGGTGAGCAGATCGACTCGGCCACCGCCCTGCAAGCCTTGCAGCAACCGGCCGACCCGGAAGAATTCCTGTGGCTGCACCTGAACCTGGCCCATGCCGCCTGCGAGCGCTGGATGCAGGCGCATCTGGACTTGCCCGAGGAATTCTTCGAAGCCCTCCACGAAGGCTCACGCTCGACCCGCATCGAACACGTCGACTCGGCCTTGCTGGCGGTGGTCAACGACGTGGTGTTCAACTTCAGCAGCATGGTGTCGTCGGACATTTCCACGCTATGGGTGTGCGCGCGCAGCCGGCTGTTGATCAGCGCACGCCTGCAGCCGCTGCATTCGGTGGATAAATTGCGCTCGTCGGTGAAGGCCGGCGAACACTTTCGCTCGCCGCTGGAACTGCTGGTGCACCTGCTGCGCGACCAGGGTGAAGTGCTGACCCAGATCGTGCGCAAGACCAGCATCAGCGTCGACCACATCGAAGACCAGTTGCTGTCGTCGCGCCTGTCCACCAACCGTGCCGAGCTGGGTGCCGCGCGCCGGGTGCTGGTGCGCCTGCAACGCCTGCTGGCGCTGGAGCCCGGCTCGCTGCTGCGCCTGCTCAACCGCCCGCCGCAGTGGCTGCAAAAGGAAGACGTGAAGGAGTTGCGCAAATCCACCGAGGAGTTCGCGCTGATCATCAACGACCTGACGGCCCTGGGCGAGCGGATCAAACTGTTGCAGGAAGAGATCGCCGCCAACCTCAACGAACAGAGCAACCGCACGCTGTTCACCCTCACCGTGGTCACGGTGCTGGCGCTGCCGATCAACATCATCGCCGGTTTCTTCGGCATGAACGTGGGCGGCGTGCCACTTTCCCAGGACCCCGAAGGCTTCTGGATTCTGGTAGCGCTGGTGGCGACCTTCACCTTGATTGCCGGACGCTGGGCCTTCAGAAAGCGCAAAGACTACTGAAATAAACCCCGCCCCCCTGTAGGAGCGAGCTTGCTCGCGAAAAACCTCAAGACACCGCGTTTATCCAGGAAACCCGCGTTATCGTTGACGGCCTTCGCGAGCAAGCTCGCTCCTACAGATTTTTGTGGGTTTTTGAGTTTTTGTGGATCGGCGGCACGTCCAATCGAATAAACACTGACCTATCGCAGCATCTCTGTAACACTCTGCAACGATCATTCAGAGCATCCTCCCGACATTGGATGTTCTTGCATGGCCACCCCCTCACTGACTGCCTCCCCGCATACGTCTTCGGCTGACACCCAACCCCGGCTCGACAAGAAACCCGGCCTGCTGACGGTGATCATTTTCTTTGCCGTGCTCGCCATGGGCCTGTTGTTCACCGCCTACAGCCTGATGCACGACATGCACGAATTGGGCACGGTGGTCACCACTTGGACGCCGTTCCTGCTGTTGGGGGTGGCACTGTTGATCGCCCTGGGTTTCGAATTCGTCAATGGCTTTCACGACACCGCCAACGCCGTGGCGACGGTGATCTACACCAACTCGTTGCCGCCGCAATTTGCGGTGGTGTGGTCGGGCTTTTTCAATTTCCTCGGGGTGCTGCTGTCCAGTGGTGCGGTGGCGTTCGGCATCATCGCCCTGCTGCCGGTAGAGCTGATTCTGCAGGTCGGTTCCTCGGCCGGTTTCGCCATGATCTTCGCCCTGTTGATCGCCGCGATCCTGTGGAACCTCGGCACCTGGTGGCTGGGGTTGCCGGCGTCTTCGTCCCACACCCTGATCGGCTCGATCATCGGCGTCGGCGTGGCCAATGCCTTGATGCACGGGCGTGACGGCACCAGCGGTGTGGATTGGAGCCAGGCGATCAAAATCGGTTATGCGCTGCTGCTGTCGCCGCTGATCGGCTTCCTGTTTGCCGCCCTGGCACTGCTGGCCCTGCGCGCCTTCGTGAAAAACCGTGCGCTGTACAAAGCGCCCAAAGGCAACACCCCACCGCCGTGGTGGATTCGCGGCATGCTGATCCTCACCTGCACCGGTGTGTCGTTCGCCCACGGCTCCAACGATGGGCAAAAAGGCATGGGCCTGATAATGCTGATCCTGGTGGGCACCTTGCCGATGGCCTATGCGCTGAACCGCGCCATGCCCGCCGAGCAGTCGCTGCAGTTCGCCGCCGTCGCCGAAGTGACCCAGGTGGCCCTGATGAAAAGCGTGCCCCAGGCGCTGCCAGGGGACCCACGTCCGATCCTCTCCACGTACGTGCGCACCAAGGACGCCACGCCGGAACTGATCCCGGCCCTCGCCGCCCTCGCCGGCCAGATCGGTGAACAGGTCAAAGGCTACGGTTCCCTGGCCAAAGTCCCCGCCGAATCGGTCGGCAACGTGCGCAACGACATGTACCTGACCAGCGAAACCATTCGCCTGATGGACAAGGGCCAGGTCGGTCATTTCGACGCCGACACCCAAGGCAAGCTGCAACTGTTCAAGCAACAGATCGACAATTCCACGCGCTTCATCCCGCTGTGGGTGAAGATCGCCGTAGCCATCGCCCTGGGGTTGGGGACCATGGTTGGCTGGAAACGCATCGTGGTGACCGTGGGCGAGAAAATCGGCAAGACCCACCTGACCTACGCCCAAGGCGCCTCGGCCGAGACGGTGGCGATGCTGACCATCGGCGCGGCAGACATGTTCGGCCTGCCGGTGTCGACCACCCATGTGTTGTCGTCCGGTGTGGCCGGGACCATGGTGGCCAACGGCGGTGGACTGCAGATGAAGACCATCCGCAATTTGCTGATGGCCTGGGTATTGACGTTGCCAGCGGCGATCCTGCTGTCCGGCAGCCTCTACTGGCTGTTCACCCAACTCTTCTGACACATGCCCCTGTAGGAGTGAGCTTGCTCGCGAAAAACGTCAAGACACCGCGTTTATCCAGGAAACCCGTGGTAGCGTTGACGGCCGTCGCGAACAAGCTCGCTCCAGGGGTCAGGCGCTAGAGCCGGGACTGCAACGTGGCCGCCAGCCAATCCATGAACACCCGCACCCGCAGCGGCAAATGGCGCTGGCCGGCGTAGAGCAAAGACACGTCCAACGGCGGCGCCGGGTAGTCTGGCAAGATCGCCACCAACTCGCCCCTGGCCAGCTCATCCCGCATCCCCAAGGCCGGCACCTGGATAATCCCGAAACCGCCCACGCACGCCGATTTGTACGCATCGGTGCTGTTGACCGTGACGCGGCCGGCCATGGGAATGCGCTGGACCTTGTTGCCCTGCAGGTATTCGAATCCCGCCGAGCGTGAGCCCAACGGTCGCACGTAATGCACCAAGTGATGATCGGCCAGATCCGCCAAAGTGCGCGGCACGCCATAACGTTGCAGGTAGCCCGCGCTCACGCAGTTGATCATCGGCATGCTGCACAGCACCCGCGCGACCACCGACTGGTCCGGCTGCGCCCCCACACGCAGCACGCAATCGAAGCCTTCGGCGAGCAGATCGACCTGGCGGTCGGTGGCGCTGATTTCCAGTTCGATCAACGGGTGCGCGTCCATGAACGACGGCAGGCTCGGCAGGATCAAATCCCGCGCAATCATGTTGGGCAAATCCACGCGGATGCGTCCGGTCAGCTGGGCTTCGTCCTGGCGAAACAACCCTTCCAGCTCCTCCATGTGCGCCAGCAGATCCTTGCTACGCTCATACAGCACGCGGCCATCCTGGGTCGCCTGCACCTTGCGCGTGGTGCGCTGCAGCAAGCGCGTGCCGAGCAGTTCCTCCAGCGCCTGTACATGCTCGGACACGGTGGAGCGCGGCAGGCCCAGGCTCTCGCCAGCGCCGGTGAAACTCGACAATTCGGTGACACGCACAAAGGTGCGCAGCAGCTCCAGTTTGTTCATGGGATTATTCGCTCTATCCGACCAGTGATTCCGACATGGCGCTGTTTATCACGTTATGGCCGGACAAATACACTCCTTCCACGATCACATCAGAGGACTGCACCATGACCCGCAAAATCGCACTGATCACCGGCGCCAGCCGTGGCTTGGGTAGAAGCGCAGCGCTGCACCTGGCGGCACAAGGCGTGGATATCATCGGCACTTACCACAGCCAGGCGGATGAAGCGCAGGCCGTGCTCGAGCAGATCGAGCAATGGGGTGGCCGCGCGGCCATGCTGAAGCTGGATGTGAGCCAGAGCGCCAGCTTCGACGCGTTCGTCGAAGAAGTCGGTGGCGCGCTCAAGCGTGTTTTCGCACGGGATGACTTCGACTTTCTGATCAACAACGCCGGCATCGGTATCCACGCCAGCTTTGCCGAAACCAGCGAAGCGCAGTTCGACCAACTGGTGGCCATTCAATTCAAAGGCCCGTTTTTCCTGACCCAGAAACTCCTGCCGCTGATCCGTGACGGTGGCCGCATCCTCAATATCTCCAGTGGCCTCGCCCGATTCAGCCTGCCCGGCTACGCCGCCTATGCGGCGATGAAAGGCGCCATGGAAGTGCTGACCCGCTACCAGGCCAAAGAACTCGGCGCACGGGGCATCAGCGTCAATATCCTCGCACCGGGCGCCATCGAAACCGACTTCGGCGGCGGCGTTGTGCGCGACAACGCCAACCTCAACGCCATGGTCGCCAATAACACTGCCCTGGGCCGCGCCGGGTTACCCGACGATATCGGCGGGGCCATTACCAGCCTGCTGGCGGACGGCAGCCACTGGATCACCGGCCAGCGCATCGAGGCATCGGGCGGCATGTTTCTGTAGGAACCTGGCGCGCAGCACGTCATAGCCCCAGTGATACACATAGGTGTACGGCAGGAAAAACAGCAGTACACCTATGTCGAGGATAAACGCCTGCATCAAGCTGATATTCAGCCAGGCGGCAATCAGCGGCACACACACCACGACCAATCCCCCTTCGAACAGCAAGGCGTGTAACACGCGGGTCCAACCGTTGCCGGCCAGGCGCCAGCGCGCCTTGAGACGGTCGAACAGGCCATTGAAAATCACGTTCCACGCCAGCGCCAGCAGGCTCATCGCCAGGGTGACCAGGCCCATGTCCAGGGCCGGCTTGTCCATGATCCAGGCCAGCAAGGGCGTACAGATCAACAACGCCAGGACCTCAAAACCGATGGCCTGGCACACGCGTTCAGTAATCGACTTGGTAAGGTTCATGACCCGACTCCGTGAGTGGCGAGGGTTGCCATCATTGCCCCTTGAATCGATACTTCATAACCAATAACCATCGATCAAGGCGATAGACATGGCCTCCAACGAAGTGCTGCAAGCGTTTGTCCAGGCGGCGACCCAAGGCTCGTTTTCGGCGGCAGCGCGCAAGTTAGGCAAGAGCCAATCCACCGTCAGCGCAGCGGTGGCGAGCCTGGAGATTGACCTGGATGTGGTGCTGTTCGACCGCAGCAGCCGCAAGCCGACGCTCACGCCGGCGGGCCATGTGTTGTTGCAACGGGCCGAGCAAGTGCTGGAGGCCAACAGTCGCCTGGCGTTGGCGGCGAACCAACTGGCCCAGGGGCTGGAGCCGAAAGTCACGATTGCCATGTCCGACACCTACCAGTCGGAGCGTTTCGAACTGGCCCTCAAGGCCTTCGAACAACGCTACCCGGACCTGGAGCTGGAATGGCTGATTGCCGAGTGCGAAGACCTGATCGCCCTGGTGCAAAGCGGCCGCGCGCAGATGGCCT
Source organism: Pseudomonas extremaustralis (assembly GCF_900102035.1). Taxonomy (NCBI): domain Bacteria; kingdom Pseudomonadati; phylum Pseudomonadota; class Gammaproteobacteria; order Pseudomonadales; family Pseudomonadaceae; genus Pseudomonas; species Pseudomonas extremaustralis. The sequence goes on along the minus strand of NZ_LT629689.1, from coordinate 6,573,188 downwards.
TTGTCGAAGCCCAGGAGGTATACCCCCCGGACCTGACCCGCGCGCCCGTGGCCGAGCGCACGGAAATCGCCCTGTTCGTCGCCCCCGCTCATCCCCTGGCGAGCCTGGCGCCCCTCGACCCACATGCCTTGCAGCAGCACCGTGAACTGCGCCTGGCGAGCATCATCAACCCCAACGAGACGCGCCCCACGGGCCGCGTGTGGTCGGCGCCGAGCTTCCTGATGCTGATGGAAATGGCCCAACTCGGTTTCGGTTGGGCCGCGCTGCCGCGCTGGCTGGTGGAACGCTTTGGCAACGCCGGACTGGTGGAACTCAACATGCGCGGCTGGCCACGTTCGGTGGCAGTGGATGCGCTGTGGTCGCGCCAGCACCCGCCGGGGCCGGCGGGCAGCTGGATGTTGGGGCTGATGGTCGACTGACCACCCCTTACCCCCTTCGCGAAAACCCCGAGGCCGCCGCGTTAATCCTGGCTTGCCGCGTCATCGTTAACGACCCTCGCAGGCAAGCTCCTACGGCAACGGCGCCATCTTCTGTAGGAGCGAGCTTGCTCGCGAAAAACCCCAAGACACCGCGTTTATCCAGGAAAGCCGCATTATCGTTGACGGCCTTCGCGAGCAAGCTTGCTCCTACAGGGGGCGCATGCCTTGGGTCACCAGCGCCTCCAGCCGATCCAGGCTCTGGCCCCAGCCCTGGTGAAAGCCCATGGCTTCGTGGGCCAGTTTGTCTTCCAGGCTCCAGTGCATGGCGCGGGCGGTGTAGAGGGTCTTGTCGCCCTCGACTTCCTGCAGGGTCACTTCGGCGGTCATGAACGGCTTGCCCGAAGGTATCCAGCCCGGCATGAAGGCGTCGGTAAACACCAGGCGCCGGGGTGCGATGATGTCGAGGAACACGCCCTGGGTCGGGTATTCGGTGCCATCCGGCGCACGCATCAGCGTACGAAACAGGCCACCGACCCACAGGTTCATCTCGCATTCCGGGGTGGTCATGCCATGGGGGCCCCACCATTGTTGCAGCAGGGCCGGCTCGGTCCAGGCGCGGAACACCCGGCTGCGCGGTGCGTCGATCAAGCGGCTGATGGACAGTTCGAATTCAGCGGGTTGCATATTCATGGGGAAACCTCCCGAGTCGTGTGATTTCTGCTTTTTCGGACTACTGACTATAGTTCGCGGCAATCCGCTAGACTGCGCCCCTCCCTGCAGCCGTTCGGACACTCCGATGCAAACCCGCCTCGTCGCCTACGAGGCGCTCAATGCCGTGCAACGACAGCAAACCAGCGCCATCGAAGTCCATCCCGAACAGCTGCCGTTCTGCGGCGACATGTACTGCGCACTCAATACCCTGCTGGTCAACCCCAGCCCCGGCGTCAAAGGCTTTGCCCTGCTCGCCGACGAAATCCCCGTGGCCTTTCTCCTGCTCAAACGCCCGCCTTGCCTGCCCCATTGGGCCGATCAACACAGCGCGACGCTGCACGCGTTGCAAGTCGACCGGCACCAACAGGGCCGGGGTTTTGGCAAGGCGTGTCTACAGGCACTGCCCGCTGCGGCAATGCAGGCGTGGCCCGGGATCAAGGCGATCGAGCTGTCGGTGGACAGCGCCAATGTGGCGGCGATGGGGTTGTATCTGGGGCTTGGGTGGGTCGATGGCGGCGAAGCGTACAAGGCGCGGGTCGGCTATGAGCGCCGGTTGAGTTGGATGTTGGACGGATAAAACCATCATTCTCATCCCTCCTCCCCGGCTGTCTACTGTCAGAGTTCACAGCTATACGCGCGTCGCCGATTGCTTTGTACTGGAACGCCAAGGTTTGTGCTGAATCACTCGATTCGCGTTGGGTTAAACAGCAAAGCAGCGGTGTACTGAAAGTTGACCAGTCCTTCATCGGCCGCCTGCTCAGCCATTAACAGCCGCGACTGAGCTGCCAACGCAGCTCAGTCGTGTGCCATCAGGCCTTGACCACCGGCAACCAGACCTCAACCGTCCCCAGGCCCTTCTTGCCATCGAAATCGGCGCTGTAGCGTTCGAAATCCACCCCGGCCACCTTGTAGCCCGAATGCGGCAACCACTCGAACAGGATGCGTTCGTAGGTCTGCTCCAGCGCCTGCACCGGGCCGTAGTGCGGGAATACGGCGTAGCGATGCGCGGGGATTTCGACGTACTCGAAGTTGCTGGGCACATCGTCCTTGGAAGGGACTTCCACCCCGGCCATGTAATCGAATTCGCCGTGGCTGGGGTTATGGCAAACACCATAGGTCACCCCGCCGATGCGCGGTTTGATGTCCTTGATGCAGGTATCGAACAACTCCCATAGCCGTGGAATATCGCCGGCGGTGGCCTTGGCATAACGCCCTTGGACCCCTGCGATGACCAGAGGCTGGCCGTCTTCCATGCGTGGCTCTAACGGTTGTTTTGTCGGCTGATCCATACGAACAGTCTCCTTCTTATGAGGGAACAAACCCGCATCGAGTATAGGGGTATATCCGCACGGCGCTCCATGTAGAAAATTTTCCTACGTATCTGGACAACTGGCCATCATCGACCGTATTGTCTGCCCCGCAGGCCACCGCAGTGGCCGACGTCGCTCGGACGGTTCCGGGCGCTTACGTACTCTCGAGGCAACAATGGCCGACCAAGGTTTGCCGCGCCGCTTTGCGCGCATCGATCGACTCCCCCCCTATGTGTTCAATATCACTGCCGAGCTGAAGATGGCTGCGCGTCGGCGCGGCGAAGACATCATCGACTTGAGCATGGGCAACCCAGACGGCCCGACCCCACCGCATATCGTGGAAAAAATGGTCACCGTCGCCCAGCGTGAAGACACCCACGGTTACTCCACGTCCAAAGGCATTCCACGCCTGCGCCGCGCGATTTCGCGCTGGTACAAGGACCGCTATGAAGTGGACATCGACCCGGAAACCGAGGCCATCGTCACCATCGGTTCCAAGGAAGGCCTGGCGCACTTGATGCTGGCCACCCTGGACCAGGGCGACACCGTGCTGGTGCCCAACCCGAGCTACCCGATTCACATCTACGGTGCCGTGATTGCCGGCGCCCAGGTGCGTTCGGTGCCGCTGATTCCGGGCGTGGACTTTTTCGCCGAGCTGGAACGGGCGATTCGCGGCTCGATCCCCAAGCCGAAGATGATGATCCTCGGTTTCCCGTCCAACCCCACCGCACAGTGCGTGGAGCTGGATTTCTTCGAGCGCGTCATTGCGCTGGCCAAGCAGTACGACGTGCTGGTGGTGCACGACCTGGCCTACGCCGACATCGTCTACGACGGCTGGAAAGCCCCGTCGATCATGCAGGTACCGGGCGCCAAGGACATTGCGGTGGAGTTCTTCACCCTGTCCAAGAGCTACAACATGGCCGGCTGGCGCATTGGTTTCATGGTGGGTAACGCGGAACTGGTCAACGCCCTGGCACGGATCAAGAGCTACCACGACTATGGCACCTTCACCCCGCTGCAAGTCGCCGCGATTGCCGCACTGGAAGGCGACCAGCAGTGCGTGAAGGACATCGCCGAGCAGTACCGCCAGCGCCGCAATGTGCTGGTCAAGGGCCTGCATGAGTTGGGCTGGATGGTGGAGAATCCCAAGGCGTCGATGTACGTCTGGGCCAAGATTCCCGAGCAGTACGCCGCCATGGGTTCGCTGGAGTTTGCCAAGAAGCTGCTGCTGGAGGCCAAGGTGTGCGTGTCGCCGGGGATCGGCTTCGGTGAATATGGCGACGACCATGTGCGCTTTGCACTGATCGAGAACCAGGACCGGATTCGCCAGGCGGTGCGCGGGATTCGCGCAATGTTCCGCGCCGATGGCCTGGTCCAGAAAGCCTGAGCCTGACTCGGTCAGCATGTGGGAGGGGGCCTGCTCCCTCCCACATTTGTTTGGTGGCGTGGCTTACACCACCAGCGACAGCAGCATGATGAAGATCAGCGCCACCACCGACAGGATGGTCTCCATCGCCGTCCAGGTCTTGAACGTCTCGGCCACGGTCATGTTGAAATACTGCTTCACCAGCCAGAACCCCGCATCGTTGACGTGAGACAGAATCAACGAACCTGCCCCCGTCGCCAGCACCAGCAACTCACGATTGACCCCTGGAATCATGCCTACCACCGGCACCACGATGCCTGCACCGGTAATGGTCGCCACCGTCGCCGAACCGGTCGCCACCCGAATCACCGCAGCCACCAGCCACGCCAGCAGGATCGGGTTGATCTGCGCGTTCACCGCCATATGGCCGATCACGTCGCCCACGCCGCTGGTCACCAGCATCTGCTTGAAACCACCCCCGGCACCGATGATCAGGATGATCGCCGCCGTCGGCGCCAGGCTGGCGTCGAGCAGCTTTAGGATCTGTTTGGAGTGGATGCCCTGGCGATGGCCAAAGGTGTACAGCGACAGCAGCAACGCCAGCAGCAGGGCGCTGATCGGGTGACCGATCATGTCCATCCAGTTGCGCACCACATGACCGTCGGCCAGGGCGATGTCGGCGAAGGTTTTGAGCAGCATCAGGAACACCGGCAGCAGCACGGTGATCAGGGTGATGCTGAAGCTCGGCAGCGTCTTGTTTTCCGGCTCGCGGGCCAGTTGGTCGACCAGTTCCTGGGACGGGTTGCCCGGAATGTACTTGGCGATGAACGTACCAAAGATCGGACCGGCGATGATGGCCGTCGGCAGGGCGACGATCAGGCCGTAGAGAATGGTCTTGCCGATGTCCGCGCCAAACACGCCGATGGCCAGCAGCGGGCCTGGGTGTGGCGGCACCAGGCCGTGCACCGCCGACAGGCCGGCGAGCAGCGGGATGCCGATCTTGATCAGCGACACGCCGGTGCGGCGCGCGACGATGAACACCAGCGGGATCAGCAACACAAAGCCGATCTCGAAGAACAGCGGGATGCCCACCAGGAACGCGGCAAACATCATCGCCCACTGGACCTTTTCCTTGCCGAAGGCGCGGATCAGGGTCTGGGCGATCTGATCGGCCCCGCCGGATTCGGCCATCATTTTGCCAAGCATCGTCCCCAGCGCGAGGATGATGCCGACAAAGCCGAGCACCCCGCCGAAGCCGTCCTGGAACGCCTTGATGATCTTGTCCACGGGCATGCCCGAGGTCAGGCCGAGAAAGCCGGCCGCAATGATCAGGGCAATGAACGGGTGAACCTTGAACTTGGTGATCAAGAAGATCAGACCAATGATAGTGACCACTGCATCGAGCAGCAGGTAGGACTCGTGGGACATGCCAAACATGGGGGGTCTCTCCTGTTTGTTGTTGTTATTAAAGCGGGTATTCGATTGAGCGCCGGGGACAGCGCTATCTTTTCCGGCAACCCATTATCGGGTTGGTTCAAAACCGTGTTGCCGCCACCAGGCGTTGGTCTGTTTGGCCAACGCCTCGACACTGTCGTCACTGGCGTTGAGCGCCAGGGTCAGCGGCTCGCCGACGGGCGACTCAAGGGTGGCGAACTGGCTGTCGATCAGGCTGGCCGGCATGAAATGGCCGGGGCGATGGGACACGCGGTCGGCGGCCACTTCACGGGTCAGCTCCAGGAAGACAAAGCCCAGGCCCGGCGCGGCTTCGCGCAGGTGGTCGCGGTATTTCTTTTTCAGGGCCGAACAGGTGAGGACCGGGTGTTCGCCAGCCTTGAGCGCGCGGCGCAATTCATCGCACAGGATGTCGAGCCAACCGGCGCGGTCGTTGTCGTCGAGGGGGTGGCCGGCGCTCATCTTTTCGATGTTCGCGGCGGGATGAAAGCTGTCGCCTTCAATGGCAGTAGCACCGTTCAGGCGGCACAGGGCCTCGCTGACGCTGGTCTTGCCACAGCCGGCAACACCCATGATGACCAGGGCGGTAACAGGTTGAGTCATGAAACACCTCAGGACGCAGATAGCGCTACCTTTGCACGCTGTAAGGCTAGTGCAAAAACAGGCTTTTCCCGCGCCATCTTGTCTTTTTTTATGGAGTGACGCGTGCATCCGCTCCAAGCATTTGAACCGGATCAGGCAACCCAGTGTTCAAGTATTTGCAGCCGTTTGGAGACAGCGCTACCTTAGTGCCTCGATTTTTGTTTGGCAAGCCGCCTGATGACCTCCAAGAACGATAAAAATACCCGCACTACGGGTCGCCCGACCCTCAACGAAGTCGCGCGCCTGGCCGGCGTCAGCCCGATCACCGCCTCCCGGGCCCTGCGCGGCATCAGCACCGTGGCCACCGAACTGGTGGAAAAAGTGCAACAGGCCGCCGCCGAGCTGAACTACGTAGTCAACCCCGCCGCCCGCGCCCTGGCCTCGGCCCAGAGCCAGTCGGTGGTGGTGCTGGTGCCGTCACTGTCCAACCTGCTGTTTATCGAAACCCTCGAAGCCATCCACCAGGTGCTGCGCCCCAAGGGTTTCGAGGTGCTGATCGGCAACTCCCACTATTCGCGCGACGAAGAAGAAAACCTGCTGCGCAACTACATGGCCTATCAGCCACGGGGTTTGCTGCTGACCGGCTTCGACCGCACCGAAAGCGCGCGACGAATGGTCGAGGCCAGCAACGTGCCCTGCGTATACATGATGGATCTGGACCCTAACGCCGGCGTGAACTGCGTGGGGTTCTCGCAGTTGGCGGCGGGTGAAACGGCGGCGGCCCATCTACTGTCCCGCGGGCGCAAGCGCCTGGCCTACATCGGCGCGCAACTGGACCAACGCACCCTGCTGCGCGGCGAAGGGTTCCGCCGCGCGCTGCAACAGGCGGGCATGTACGATCCGACGCTGGAACTGCTGACACCGCGCCCTTCCTCGGTCGGCCTGGGGGGCGAGTTGTTCCTGCAACTGCTGGCGGCCCATCCGGACGTGGACGCGATCTTCTTCGGCAACGACGACCTGGCCCAGGGCGCGCTGCTCGAAGCCCTGCGCCATGGCATCAACGTGCCGGAGCGTGTCGCGGTGCTGGGCTTCAATGACCTGCCGGCGTCGTCCTTCATGGTGCCGCGCCTGAGCAGCATCCGCACGCCACGGGAGGCGATTGGCCGGCGCGCGGCGGAGCATTTATTGACCATCATGGCGGGTAACAAGATCGCCAAGCCGGTGGTGGATATGGGCTTTGAGCTACAGGTGCGGGAAAGCACGTAGGACGCTTGTAGGACGGGGCTGACATTGCAGTGAATGCCTTGCTCCGTTGCCTACGCTTACGTCAGAATCCGCCGGCTTGTGCGCCTGGGAGCCGATCTCTAAGGTTTGCCGGTCGCCGAATTTCTCGGTGATCGGGTTTAGTAGCCCGTGTCCGGATTTACTGAGTGCACACGCCTCGCCAACGCGTTTGATGGCGGCTGTGCGCAGGGCACCTTCGGGTGCGCCGGCTTTGTAAGTCCACCGGTCTACTAACCTGCGTACAGCTGCCACCCCCGTTTAGTAGCGAAGAGGCGGCGGCCTATTCCAGGACTTACGTAATGATCAAAGAAACCGAAAAACCGCCAACCACCCTCTTTACCGTCGTCCCCGACACCCCTACCGAAACCCTGCTGATCAACAGCTACGAAACCGTGTGTTCCGTCAGCACCCTGCTGCTCGACTTGTCCGAAGACCTCACCGGCAAACACCGCGATATCGCCTTGGCCATTCATCAGTTGAGCGAACTGAGCGTCCTGCTGGTGGGCAAAGCCATGGACCAGCACACACCCCGCTGCTGATGAAACGCTACTTGTAGGAGCGAGCTCACTCGCGAAGATCGTTAACGATAACGCGGGTCATCTGGATCATCGCGGCGCTCTCGGGTGCTTCGCGAGCAAGCTCGCTCCTACAGAGGGCGTGGTCCACAATTCGTTTCATCGTGTTGCTGGCACCTGCTAGATTGATGGTTCTCCACTGCCAGGAAAGCACCATGGGACACTCACTGAAAATCTTGGGCCGCGCTTCCTCCATCAACGTGCGAAAAGTGCTCTGGACCTGCCAGGAACTGGGCATCGACTACGTGCGTGAAGACTGGGGCATCGGCTTTAAACCAACCCAATCCGCCGAATTCCTTGCCCTCAACCCCAACGCCCAGATACCGGTGCTGATCGACGACCATGGTGTGCTGTGGGAGTCCAACACCATCTGTCGCTACCTGGTGAACCTTTACCAACGCCACGACCTGCTCCCCATCGAACCCGCACCACGGGCCCGGGTCGAGCAGTGGATGGACTGGCAAGCCACCGAACTCAACCCGTCCTGGAGCTATGCCTTCCAGGCTCTGGTACGCAACAGCCCCGACCACCAGGAGCCGCAACGCATCACCGCCGGTGTGCGCGCCTGGAACGAGAAGATGGGCCTGCTGGAACAACAACTGGCGAAAACCGGCGCCTTTGTGGCCGGCGATGAATTCACCCTCGCCGATATCCTGATCGGCCTCTCGGTACACCGCTGGCAAATGACCCCGATGGCACGACCGCCCTACCCCGCGATTGCGGCGTACTACCAACGCCTGAGCCAGCACGCCGGCTTCCAGGCCTTCGCCCTCGACGGTCACGACTGATCCAGCGTGTGCCGGGACCGCCTGTCGGAATCACCCCGCAGGCGGATGTCGGAAAACATCGCCCGTTGGCGGCAACCGTTGGCCGCCGGCGGGACAATCCTTGCCGCAAAGGCCGTACGCGCCCCCATAAACCGGGGCCATCGCGCCCGGCACGCTATTTGCTCCGGCTATGGCACCGTACATTTCCCCAGGTGACCGATCATGCTGGTTAACAACAACCCCCAAGCTGTGTCGACCATTGAGAAGCTCAAGCGGACCGACATGGACCCCGCCAATGCCGCCGCCAGCACGCTGTACAGCGGCGCCGTGCAAGCAGCGCAACAAACCGTGACCGTGCCGGTCGTGCAAAAGAACCTGGACGCCGCCACCGACCGCATCGACGAAGCGTTCGCCAAGACCCGCGTGCAATTGCAGACCTCGGCGTCGACCAGCGATGTGTCGTCGACCAGCGCCACCTCCGGCGCGCGTTCGGAGTTCACCGACTACATGAGCAAAACCCCGGCCGAGCGCATCCGTGAGCAATTGCTCAAGGAACAGGGTTTGACCGAGGCGGATGTGCAGAACATGTCCCAGGAGAAGCAGGACGCGATTACCAAGCAAGTGGCCGATCGTTTGAAGCAGCAACAAGAGCAGCAGGTCGCCGCCAAGACGGCTGACCCACAGGCCCAGACCGTGAAAGAAACCCTGGCCGCCCTCTAAAGCGGCCCCTCTATAGGAGCGAGCTTGCTCGCTCCTACTGGGCGGGCGGTGTCACTGGCGGGTAGAGCATTGAGTTTTGACGCGTTGACTCAGTGCCCGAACAAACCTGTCTCGGATTTCTTGGCTTTCTTGTCCGCGCGTTTTTCATCGGCGGTCTTTGCCGGTTTCTTCTTCGCGGCTTTCTTTGAATCCATACCTTTGGCCATGATGCATGCTCCACTTACAGGGGATGTAACACTGGGTATACCACCTATTGCCGCGTAGAAGGCGCTTATAATCCCCGCCCCTCGATTCTGTTGCCCAAACACCATGCCCGAATTGCACATCGAACCGCTGGCAGAGCCGCTATGGCCGCTGCTGAACAAGTTTTATCGCCGCCATGATTCGTCGATGAAAGCGCTCAAGGGCGGGCGTTTGTGGGTGGCGCGCGATGGCGAGATTGTAGCGGGGCTGTGCCTGACCCCCGTGGTGGGCGGGCAATGGTTGACCGGCGTGTTCGTCGACCCGGCCTACCGCGGCCAGGGCCTGGCGGCGCGGGTGATCGGTGCGGCGGTGGCCGGTGTGGAGGGTACGGTGTGGTTGTTGTGCCATCCGGACCTGGAAGGGCTGTATCGGCGCATGGGATTCACTCAGGACACGCTGCTGCCGCAATCCCTCAGCGAACGCCTGGTGCGCTACAAGCGCAACAAGCCGATGATCGCGATGGGGCTTATAACCAAGGGTAAGGTCGACCTCGGATAAAGTGTGATCGGCCGGGACCAGGCCCATGCTAGCCTCGACGGCACAGTGGCCCCCTACAGGATGATCATGAAAACGACGCTTGCAGCTCTGTCTCTCACCGCCCTCCTCGTTCCCACCTTCAGCCAGGCCGCCGACGCACCGATCAGCGCCCAGCAATACGCCAGCGTGCTCGCCGGCAGTTGGCGCGACCCGGCCAACAGCGCGCGTGACAGCTATCGTCATCCGCAGCAGACCTTGGAATTCTTTGGCCTCGGCGCCCGGCAACGCGTGATCGAGATCACCCCCGGTGGCGGCTGGTACAGCGAACTGCTGGCGCCGCTGCTCAAGGATCACGGGCACTACATTGCCGCCGTGCAGGCAGCGAGCAGCAGCGCCTACGCCCGCAGCGCCGAAGAAAACCTGAAGAAGAAATTCGCCGCCGACCCGGCGCGCTATGCCAAGGCGCAAGTGCTCGAGTTCGATCCCAAGGCGCCCGTCTTCGGAAAACCCGCGTCGGCCGACGCCGTGCTGACCTTCCGCAATGTGCATAACTGGGTAGCGGCCGACACCGCAGACGCCACGTTCCGCGCGTTTTACACAGTGCTCAAACCGGGCGGTGTACTGGGTGTGGAAGATCACCGGGCCAAGGACGGTGCCGACCTGGAAGCGATCAAGGACAGCGGATACCTGACCACCGCCCAGGTGGTGAAACTGGCGACCGATGCCGGATTCAAGCTCGCGGCGCAGAGTGAGGTCAATGCCAATCCAAAAGACACCAAGGATTACCCCGCCGGCGTCTGGACCCTGCCGCCAACGTTGAAATTGGGCGAGCAGGACAAGGCGAAGTATGTGGCGATCGGCGAGTCGGACCGGATGACCTTACGGTTCGTCAAACCCAGCAAATAACCCAAGCCCTGTAGGCGCCGGCTTGTCGGCGATGGCGGTGGTCGCGTCACGGCCATCGCGCAGGGTCGGGTTATTCGTCGACGGTGGGGTCCATGTCGGGGAACATCACTTCGATAAACCCGAACTTGCTGAAGTCGGTAATCCGCGACGGATACAGCCGGCCGATCAAGTGATCGCACTCATGCTGCACCACCCGCGCATGGAAGCCGTCGGCAAAACGCACGATCGGCTCGCCCTTCGGATCAAACCCTTCGTAGCGGATCTGCTGGTAACGGTTCACCGCGCCCCGCAGGCCAGGCACGGAGAGGCATCCCTCGAAGCCCTCTTCCATGATGGGGCTCAACGGTGTGATCAACGGGTTGATCAGGATGGTCTGCGGCACGGGCTCTGCGTCCGGGTAGCGCTCGCTGGCTTCAAAACCAAAGATTACCAATTGCAGATCGACGCCAATCTGCGGCGCGGCCAGGCCGACGCCGCCGACGTGCTCCATGGTCTGGAACATGTCATCGATCAATTGCCACAGCTCTGGGCTGTCGAACATTTCCGGCGGAACCGGCGGTGCGATACGCAACAGGCGCTCGTCACCCATTTTCAGGATTTCACGGATCATCGATCAGACTTCATCGGGAGTGGGTTTGGAATGGTCTCGGCCAAGGCCTGAGACGTGCTGTTTTTCATGGGGGTGACCGGGCTCGTCGAACGCCTTTTCACCCGGGTCCTTGCCTTCGGCGGACATGTGCTCGATCACCGCATTCATCTCCGCCCCGAGCAGCAGCACGGCCGCGGATATATAGAAATACAGCAGCAGCACGATGATCGCGCCGATGCTGCCATACATGGCGTTGTAGTCGGCGAAGGTCTTGACGTAATAGCCGAATCCCAGGGAAGCCACGATCCACACCACCACCGCGAGCACCGAACCTGGGGTGATGAAGCGGAATTTCTGCTCCACATCGGGCATCACGTAATACATGAGGGCCACGGCGAACATCAGCAGGATCACGATCAACGGCCAGCGCAGGATGGTCCACAAGGTGACCACGAATTCCTGCATGCCGATCTGCCCGGCCAGCCATTCCATCACCTGCGGGCCGAGCACCATCAGGGCGGCGGCGGCGAGCAGCATGCCGGCGATGCCAACGGTGTAGAAAACCGACAGCGGGAAGCGCTTCCAGATCGGTCGGCCTTCGACCACGTCGTAGGCGGCGTTCATCGCGCTCATCATCAGGCGCACACCGGCCGATGCCGTCCACAGGGCGATCACGATACCCACCGAGAGCAATCCGCCCTTGGACTGCTGCAACTGGTCGATCACCGGGTTGACCTGCTCCAGCGCCTGGGGCGGCAGGACCAGTTCCGACTGCAGGCGCAGCCAGGTGAAAAAGTCCGGCAAGTGCAGGAAACCAATCAGGGCGATAAGGAACAGCAGGAAGGGAAACAATGAAAACAGCATCTGGTAGGCCAGTGCCGAGGCGTAGGTGGACATTTCGTCATTGACGAATTCCTTGACGGTGCGCACCAGTACGGTGTGGAGCTTGAGGCCATCGAGTACCGGAAAAATCATAGCGTCTCCTTTCGCCGCAAAGAGGATGAGTTCGTGGGCGACTCAGGGGCCGTTTTCTACATCAAGGTAGCCTATTTGACGACATTGAAACAATTTCAAAAGTTTAGCTGCCGCAGGGCATACAAAAACGGCCATCCGTGGATGGCCGTCGGGCTGCGCGCAGACAGTCTTACTTAGTGGCTTTCTTTATTGCATCTTTAGTGTCGCCGACCGCTTTCTGCACTTCGCCTTTCTTTTCCTGGATCACGCCTTCAACGCGCAGCTTGTCGTTGCCGGTGACTTTGCCGACGCCTTGCTTGATGTTGCCGACCGCTTCATTCGCGACGCCTTTTACCTTGTCCGATGTGCTGCTCATGGTATTTCTCCGAAAGAACAATCAAGGGTTTTGGTCATTACCTAGAGATGGACCCGAGGCCGTTCGGCAGAGTTTCAATTATTTTCGGCGGACATTTGAGCGTCGTCTTCAGGTTTGGCTTTATGTTTTGCAAGCAACCCACGAGAATGCCCGGCACATTCAGGCTATAAGGCTGAATAACAGATCCCGTAGGAAGGTTATGAAACTCAATAAAGCACAGGCCATCGCCCGCAGAAACCAGGAACTGGGCGGCGCCGTTCTCGGCGTCAACAACTGCCACTTCACCGACCTGGACCGCAAACGCAACATCTGGTGGTTTGACCTGCCGGTGGCGCGGATTGCCGTGGGCCAGTACGAGTGGATTCACCTGTTGATGCACAACGCCGAGACCGACCAGCTGCTGCACTTGAAGGTGCCAACGGTGTTCCTGCGTGAAAAGCTCGAAGGCCTGGTGGTGCGCAATGCGGGCAAGCGCAAGCCGGAGATCACCCTGGAGCTGAGCGCGGACAAGGACTCGTTCCTCAAGGATGTGCGCCCAGCCGGTGCTGGCGTGAGCTTCGCGCAGTTCACCCTGTAGGAACGCCGTCAGAATGTAGGAGGGGGCTTGCTCCCGATGGCAGAGTGTCAGCCACTGCATCGAGTGACTGAACCACCGCTATCGGGAGCAAGCCCCCTCCCACATTCAGGCCTGGGTTACTTTTTCAGGCCCATTTTCTTCAGCTCTTCATCGCGCAACTCGCGACGCAGGATCTTGCCGACGTTGGTGGTCGGCAGCGCATCGCGGAACTCCACGGCCTTGGGCACCTTGTAGCCGGTGACGTTGGCGCGCATGTGTTCCATCACCTGATCCTTAGTCAGGGTCGCCCCTGGCTTGACCACGATGAAAATCTTGATGTGCTCGCCGGATTTCTCGTCCGGTACACCGATGGCCGCGCACTGCAGAACGCCCGGCAAGGTCGTCAGCACGTCTTCGAGTTCGTTGGGGTAGACGTTGAAACCGGAGACCAGAATCATGTCTTTCTTGCGGTCGACAATACGCAGGTAGCCGTCCGGCTGGATGATCGCGATGTCACCGGTCTTCAGCCAGCCTTCGCTGTCGAGGATCTCGGTGGTGGCGTCCTCGCGCTGCCAATAGCCCTTCATGACTTGCGGGCCTTTGACGCACAACTCGCCGACCTCACCCAGGGCCAGCTCGACGCCGTCATCGGTGATGACTTTGCATAGGGTCGACGGTACCGGAATGCCGATGGTGCCGATCTGGATCTTCTGGATCGGGTTGACCGTCGCCACCGGGCTGGTCTCGGTCATGCCGTAGCCTTCGCAGATGTCGCAGCCGGTCACGGCTTTCCAGCGCTCGGCCGCCGCCAGTTGCAGGGCCATGCCGCCCGACAGGGTGACTTTCAGCGCCGAGAAGTCCAGCTTGCGGAAGCCTTCGTTGTTGCACAACGCCACGAACAGGGTGTTCAAGCCGACAAAGCCGCTGAACTTCCACTTCGACAACTCCTTGACCATCGACGGCAGGTCACGCGGGTTGCTGATCAGGATGTTGTGGTTGCCGATCAGCATCATCGCCATGCAATGAAAGGTGAACGCATAGATGTGGTACAGCGGCAGCGGGGTGATCAGGATCTCGCAGCCTTCATTGAGGTTGGAGCCCATCAGCGCCTTGCACTGCAGCATGTTGGCCACCAGGTTGCGGTGAGTCAGCATCGCGCCCTTGGCCACGCCGGTGGTGCCGCCGGTGTATTGCAGCACCGCCACGTCGCTGCTGGCCGGGCTGGCGTCGTTGACCGCTCGGCCATGCCCCTTGACCAGCACATCGTTGAACTTGACCGCCTGCGGCAAGTGATAGGCCGGGACCATTTTCTTCACGTACTTGATCACGCTGTTGATCAGCAGGCGCTTGAGCGGCGGCAACAGGTCGCCGACCTCGGTGACGATCACATGCCTGACGGCGGTCTTGGGCACGACCTTTTCCGCCAGGTGCGCCATGTTGGCCAGGCAGACCAGGGCCGTGGCCCCGGAATCATTGAATTGGTGTTCCATTTCCCGCGCGGTGTACAGCGGGTTGGTGTTGACCACGATCAGGCCGGCACGGATGGCACCGAACACGGCAATCGGGTATTGCAGGACGTTGGGCAGTTGCACGGCGATTCGATCGCCGGGCTTCAAGTCAGTATGCTGTTGCAGGTACGCGGCGAAAGCACCGGACAATTCGTACAACTCACCGTAGGTGATTGTCTTGCCCAGGTTGCTGAAAGCCGGTTTGTTTGCGAAGCGCTGGCAGGACTGTTTCAGTACCGCCTGAATATTCGGATACTCGTCTGGATTGATGTCTGCAGCAATCCCGGCGGGGTACTTATCCTTCCAAAAGTCTACGTTCATGGAAGCCCACTCCTCAGCGACGCGAATTCATCATCGCATTTGATGCGATTATTATTGGTGTATGTTTTTTAGGTGAATCTGGCGCTTTCAAGCAGGCCGAGACGTCACAAAGCGCGCCGAGAGTAGCAGCTTTGCCAAGGGCCGCCTAGAGCCAAAAGGGGGCCCTACAGTCATAAATATGACTCAAGACCTCTAAATGGTCACTTTTAGAGCAAAGATTCTATAAGCCTTGGAATGGCTCTGGAATGGGATCTCCAAGGCTATAGATAAACGTATGGGAGGGGGCTTGCTCCCGATCGCGGTGCGTCACCAAACACATTTGGTGACTGAAACACCGTCATCGGGAGCAAGCCCCCTCCCACACGTTTAACCTATTTCAAATCACGCGATGTCGCGTAGCTCGCGCCGCAGGATCTTGCCTACCGGCGTCATTGGCAACGACTCCCTCAACACGATGTGCTTGGGCACTTTGTACCCGGTGAAGTTGGTCTTGCAGTAGGCCTTCAATTCTTCAAGGCTCACCCCTTCGGCGCGCGCCACCACAAACAGCTTCACCGCCTCGCCCGTGCGCTCGTCCGGGATGCCGATCACTGCGCAGTTGGCCACCGCCGGGTGCGCCATCACCACATCTTCGATCTCGTTGGGATACACGTTGAAGCCGGAGACGATGATCAGGTCTTTCTTGCGGTCCACGATGCGCACAAAACCATCGTCATCGATCACTGCGATGTCACCGGTCTTGAGCCAGCCTTCGGCGTCCAGTGCCTCGGCGGTGGCGGCCGGTTGCTGCCAGTAGCCCTTCATCACTTGCGGGCCCTTGATGCACAGCTCGCCGCGCTCGCCCAGGGGCAGCTCGACGCCGTCGTCATCGATGACCTTCATCGCCGTGGCTGGCACCGGGATGCCCACGGTGCCCAGCCGGGACTTGTTGCCATAGGGGTTGGTGCTGGCCACCGGTGAGGTTTCCGTCAGGCCGTAGCCTTCGCCGATCGCGCAACCGGTGATCTGCTCCCAACGTTCGGCGGTGGCCTTGATCAGTGCGGTGCCGCCGGAGTTGGTGAGCTTGAGATGGGAGAAATCCAGGCGCTTGAAATCAGGATGGTCCATCAGCGCCACAAACAGCGTGTTGAGCCCCAGCAACCCGGTAAAGCGCCATTTCTTCAGCTCCTTGATAAAGCCGCCGATGTCGCGCGGGTTGGTGATCAGCACGTTGTGGTTGCCGGACACCATCATGCACATGCAATTGGCCGTGAATGCATAGATGTGGTACAGCGGCAGCGGCGCGATCATCACCTCTTGGCCTTCCTTGATCAGCGGATGGCCGTCCTCGCCGGTCTGGGACATGCAGGCACGGACCTGCTGCATATTGGCCACCAGGTTGCCATGGGTGAGCATCGCGCCCTTGGCCAGGCCGGTGGTGCCGCCGGTGTACTGCAACACGGCGATGTCATCCAGGGTCACCGGGTGGCGGGTCACGCCCAGGCCGTCCCCCAGGCGTAGAGCGCGCTTGAACGCTACCGCCCGCGGCAGGTGGTAGGCCGGGACCATCTTCTTCACCTTGTCCACCAGGGTGTTGACCAGCCAACCTTTGGCGGCGGGCATGAAGTCGCCCATCCTGGCTTCGATCAGATAGTCGATCTCGGTGTCTTTGCACACCTCCTGCACGCGCGAGCCGAACAGGTTGAGGTAGACCAGTGCGCGTACGCCGGCGTCCTTGAACTGGTGGCGCATCTCCCGCGGGGTGTACAGCGGGTTGGTGTTGACCACGATCAGCCCGGCGCGCAAGGCGCCGAACACGGCGATCGGGTAATGCAATACGTTGGGCATCTGCACCGCGATACGGTCGCCGGGCTTGAGGTCGGTGTGCTGTTGCAGGTAGCCGGCGAACGCTGCGCTCTGGCGCTCCAGCTCGGCATAGGTCAGGGTGATGCCCATGTTGCTGAATGCCGGCCGGTCGGCAAAGGTCTTGCAGGAACGCTCGAAGACTTCGATCACCGACTTGTAGGCCGACAGGTCGATGTCGTTGGGAACGCCCGCCGCGCGTTTGTCATTCCAGAAATCAGGTTGCATTATTCTTGTCCTCTTACCTGAATGTGTCCGGCCGCTTTTGTGCTGCTACAAAAAGCGGAGCTTTGGGGACGTTAGCAGCTATGGCCAAACAGGCAAACTAGGGAAATAGCGTCATTAATTGCGTGAATCTACCTACAGGGGCCGGCGCTGATCAGACGCGGTTCCTGGGATGCGCTATACACTGCAATGACCCCGAGCAAAGGAACCGCCATGAACCACTGCACCTTCTGGCTGACCGCGAATGACCGCAGCCGCCTGTACGTCAATCAATGGACGCCCGACGGTCCGCCCAAGGCGGTGGTGATGCTGTCCCATGGCATGGCCGAACACAGCGGTCGCTATGCGCGCCTGGCCGAAGCCTTGTGCGGCGCGGGCTACGGCGTGTACGCGCTGGACCAGCGTGGCCATGGCCGTACTGCCGATGAAGGCACCCTGGGGTTGTACGCCGAGCAGGATGGCTGGAACAAAGTGGTGGGCGACCTGGCCAGCCTCAACCAGCACATCGGCCAGCAATTGCCGGGGCTGCCGATCATTCTGCTGGGGCATAGCATGGGCAGCTATATCGCCCAGGCCTACCTGCTGCACCACAGCGCGAGCCTGCATGGCGCGATTCTCAGCGGGTCGAATTTCCAACCGGTGGCGCTGTACCGCGTCGCACGCCTGATCGCCCGGGCCGAGCGCCTGCGCCAAGGCCTGCGCGGGCGCAGTGCGCTGATCGAGTTCTTGTCATTCGGATCGTTCAACAAGGCGTTCAAACCCAATCGCACCGCGTTCGACTGGCTCAGTCGCGATCCGGTCGAAGTCGACAAGTACATCCACGACCCCCTCTGCGGTTTCCGCTGCACCAACCAGCTATGGATCGACCTGCTCGGCGGCTTGCAGCAAATCAGCAAAGCGTCCAATCTCGCGCAGATCGATCCGGGCCTGCCGATCCTGGTAATCGGCGGCGAATGTGATCCGGTGAGTGAGGGCAAGCGTCTCAAGAGCCTGGCCCACGCATTGCGCGAGGCCGGCTGTCAGCACCTGCAATTGACGCTCTACCCGCAGGCGCGCCACGAAGTGTTCAACGAAACCAACCGCGATGAAGTCACCGCCGACGTATTGAAGTGGCTCGACCAGGCCCTGACGCTGCGCAGGCCGACCCGATGCGAGTAATTTTTCCTTTAAAATCAGCCGCTTGAAATTATCCCATCATTACCGATTAGCCACAGGATGCACCCTTAGATGACCCAGGTAACCAACACCCCGTACGAAGCCCTTGAAGTCGGCCAGACCGCCAGCTACAGCAAGACCGTCGAAGAGCGCGATATCCAGCTGTTCGCCGCGATGTCCGGCGACCACAACCCGGTGCACCTGGATGCAGAGTACGCCAAGGCGACCATGTTCAAGGAGCGTATCGCCCACGGCATGTTCAGCGGCGCACTGATCAGCGCAGCGGTGGCCTGCGAGTTGCCTGGGCCGGGCACCATCTATATTGGCCAGCAAATGACCTTCCAGAAGCCGGTGAAAATTGGCGACACCCTGACCGTGCGTCTGGAAATCCTCGAGAAGCTGCCCAAGTTTCGCGTGCGCATCGCCACCCGCGTGTTCAACCAGCGCGATGAGCTGGTGGTAGACGGCGAAGCGGAAATCCTCGCGCCACGCAAACAGCAGGTCGTGACCCTGACCGAATTGCCGGCCATCACCATCGGCTGATATTTCCACACCATGCAAATGCGGGAGGGGGCTTACTCCCGATGGCGGTGGACCAGTCACTGAACCTGTCGACTGATTTACCGCGATCGGGAGCAAGCCCCCTCCCACATGGGTTACCGCATTTGGCCTACGACTGAGCGCGAGCCTGGTTACGCAGGGCTTTCACCTGATCGTGGTTGCGTTGTACGCCGTGGTACTGGCGCTCAACCAAATCACGGATGCCCACCAGGTTGTGCTTGGTGATCTTGTCCAGCGCTTCCTTGTAAGCCTTCAGGGCGTGGTCTTCACCGCGCTCGGCTTCGTTCAGGACTGCTTCTTCGTCTTTGCCGGTGAGCATCGACTTCACGTCGACCCAGCCACGGTGCAAGGCACCCGCGACGCTGCCGGAGTCTTCCGGGTCGCCGCCCAGGGCACGTACTGCGGTTTTCAGCTCGGCAGCTGCCGTTGCGCAGTCGGCGGAACGTTTGGCGAACAGGGCTTTGAGTTCTGGGTGCTTGATGTCTTCAGCGCACTCTTTAAAACCCTTTTGGCCGTCGATGCTGGTTTCGATCAAGTCGTTGAGTACGGAGATCGATTCTTTGTTGGCGTCAGTCATTTTTCAATTCCTTGTGTGGGTTGAGAAAGGTTGTCTTAATCATTGCAGCGCCCATGCCAGGTTTTGAAAAACAAATTAATCCTTATATATCAATAACTTAAAATTAATTGAACCCTCTATTCAGATGCTATTTGCATGATCTGTCATTTGGCCTTCATGCAGAATGCCTGTATTTTCCAAGGTCTCGCCCCACACTGCCGAAACCCCATGAACCCGGAAAAACTCGAACTGCTGATCACCCGCCAAATGCCCTTAGGCAAATACAAGGGCCGGATCATCGCCGACCTGCCCGGCCCGTACCTGAATTGGTTCGCCCGTGAAGGTTTCCCCCACGGCGAGTTGGGTGGTTTGCTGGCCTTGATGCAGGAAATCGACCACAACGGCCTGTCCGAATTGCTCGAACCGCTGCGCGCCAAGCACGGCAAACCCGCCCCGCGCCATTAACGGGAAAAACCAAACCGCCCCCCCCTGATAACACGCGGTGCCCTCAGGTTCTTCGCGAGCAAGCTCGCTCCTACAGGCAAAAAAAAGCGGCGCACCGACCAAGTGCACCGCAAAAAATGCCGTTAAGCACAGCAACAACGATTCGATAAATCAGATCAATCCAGCAGCGCCAGCCCTTGGGCGGTGACTTCCTGGATGCGGGCCCAGTCGCCGTTCTTGATCCATTCAGGGTCGAGCATCCAGCTGCCACCCACGCACATCACGTTTTTCAACGCCATGTAGCTTTTGATGTTGGCCGGGCCGACGCCGCCGGTCGGGCAGAATTTCACCTCGCCAAACGGGCCGCCCAGGGCTTTGATCGCCGCAACGCCGCCGCTGACTTCCGCCGGGAACAGCTTGAAGCGGCGGTAGCCCAGGCAATAGCCTTCCATGATGCCGGAGGCATTGCTGATCCCCGGTAGCAGCGGGATCGGGCTGTGCACCGAGGCTTCCAGCAGGTCGCGGGTAACGCCGGGGGTGACGATGAATTGCGAACCGGCCACTTCCGCGGCCTCGAGCATATGGCGATCGAGCACGGTGCCAGCGCCGGTGCACAGCTCAGGGCGCTGCTCGCGCAAGATCTGAATGGCCTTGAGGCCGAACTCGGAACGCAGGGTCACTTCCAATGCGGTCAAACCACCGGCTGCCAGGGCATCGGCCAGCGGCAAGACATCCTGTTCGCGGGCGATGGTGATGACCGGCAGGATCCGCGCCTTGGCGCAGAGGCTGTCGATCAGGGCAACTTTATCCGCCATGGACACGGTCGGTTGAGGGCTTTTCATAGCGGCTGATCCTTGGCTCATGGGCACCAGTAAATCTCTAATGGAGGTTGCAAAAACGCGCGAATCGGCATGGCAGCAACATCGTCACTGGCCAGCGCGGCGCTCAAGGTGGTCAATTTCGAGCTGCCGGAAATCGACAGCACGACGGAGTGAGCCGTGGCCAGCAACGCGCGACTCATGGTCAAGCGCTGGTGCGGCACGGTCGGCGCCAGCATCGGCCAGCAACGGCGGGTACCGTCGGCCTGCAGGGCTTCACCCAGGTTCGGGCTGTTGGGAAACAGCGATGCGGTGTGGCCGTCATCGCCCATGCCCAATACCAGCACATCAATGGCTGGCAATTCGGCCAGCAGGCGATCGGCCTGCTCGGCAGCGTCTTCAAGGTTGGCGGCGGCGCTGTAGAGGCTGAGGAACCTGGCCTTGGCTACCGGGCCTTGCAACAGGTAGCGCTTCAACAGGCCGGCATTGCTGTCGGCATGCTCCACCGGTACCCAGCGCTCGTCAGCCAGGCTGATGGTGACCTTGGACCAGTCCAGGCCTTGCTTGGCCAGGTGCTGGAAAAAGGCTACGGGGCTACGGCCACCGGACACCACCAGCGTCGCCTCGCCACGGGCACTGATGGCCGCGCGCAATCGTTCGGCCACGTCAATGGCCAGGCCGTCCGCCAACAAGGCGGGCGTGCGGTACTCATGGGCAGTGACGCCCTGAGGCAGTTTCAATTCAGATATCGCCATACCACGACCTCCCATCCCGCGTGATCAGTGCAATCGAGCTCATCGGCCCCCAGGACCCGGCCGCATAGGGCTTGGGCGCATCGCCGGATTTTTTCCACCCGGCGATCAACTGGTCACACCACTTCCACGCGGCTTCGATTTCATCTTTGCGAACAAACAGATTCTGATTGCCGCGCATTACTTCCAGCAACAACCGCTCGTAGGCATCCGGGATGCGTGCGCTGCGGTAGGTGTCGGAAAAATTCAGTTGCAGCGGGCCGCTGCGCAGTTGCATGCCCTTGTCCAGGCCCTGTTCCTTGGTCATCACCCGCAAGGAAATCCCTTCGTCCGGTTGCAGGCGGATGATCAGTTTGTTGCTGATCTGCAAGCGCTGTTCCGGGGCGAAGATGTAGTGGGACGGTTCCTTGAAGTGGATGACGATCTGCGACAGCTTCTGCGGCATGCGCTTGCCGGTACGCAGGTAGAACGGCACCCCGGCCCAACGCCAGTTACGGATATCGGCGCGCAGGGCAACGAAGGTCTCGGTGTCGCTCTGGGTGTTGGAGTTCTCTTCTTCCAGGTAGCCCGGTACCGGCTTGCCGGCGCTGTAGCCGGCGATGTACTGGCCACGCACCACCTGGGTGGTGAGGCCGTCCGGGCTGATCGGCGCCAGGGCCTTGAGTACCTTGACCTTCTCGTCGCGGATGCTGTCGGCGGAGAGGTCGGCCGGCGGGTCCATGGCGATCAGGCACAGCAGCTGCAGCAGGTGGTTCTGGATCATGTCGCGCAGTTGGCCGGCCTTGTCGAAATACCCCCAGCGGCCTTCGATGCCGACCTGCTCGGCCACGGTGATTTCCACGTGGGAAATGTAGTTCTGGTTCCACTGGGTTTCGAACAGGCTGTTGGCGAAACGCAGCGCGATCAGGTTCTGGACGGTTTCTTTGCCCAGGTAGTGGTCGATGCGGTAGGTGCGGTTTTCCGGGAAGAACTGCGCCACGGCGTCATTGACCTTGCGCGAGGACTCCAGATCCGAACCGATGGGTTTTTCCAGGACTACGCGGGTGTTTTCCGCCAGGCCGACCTTGGACAGGTTCTCGCAGATCGCGCCGTACACCGCCGCGGGGGTGGCGAAATAGGCGATCAGCCGTTGGCCGATGCCGGCCTTTTCAGCCAGGGTCACGTAGTCTTCGGCTTTCATGAAGTCGACGTGGACGTAAGTCAGGCGCGCGAGGAAGCGTTGGGCGACGCTTTCGTCCAGCTCCTTGCCGACGTACTTGCGCATCGCTTTTTCGATATGGGCCAAGTGCTGCTGCTCGGAACCGGACTCACGGGCCAGGGCCAGGATGCGCGTATCTTCGTGCAGGAGCCCGGCGCCATCGAGTTGATAGAGGGCAGGAAACAACTTGCGCAGCGCCAGATCACCCAAGGCGCCAAACAGGGCAAAGGTGCAGGGTTCTACGGTTATCGAAGGCATGATGTTTGTTCTTTTATCAAGTTAAGCTACAAATACCTTTTTTCAAGGCATCACTCAAGGAAAAATGTAGTAATAACCACAACATTTTCCCGAAATACGCATTGCGAGTGGTGGTGTTCAGCTACCCTCAGTAGGATAGGCCACCGCAAAAGGCCACTCGTCGATTGGTTGCCACCCTTTATTTGCATCGTCGCCCGAAGGAAAGACTGAATGGACCGCGTGCGAAATCTTCTGGAACAGATCCGGAACCGCCTCGAAGAACTGAACAAGGCTGAGAAAAAAGTCGCCGAGGTCATCCTGCTCAACCCGCAGCAGGCGACCCGCTTCTCCATCGCCGCCCTCGCCCAAGCCGCTTCGGTCAGTGAACCGACGGTCAACCGTTTCTGCCGTTCCTTCGGTGTCAGCGGTTACCCTGAACTCAAATTGCAGCTGGCGCAAAGCCTGGCCAGCGGCGCCGCGTACGTCAGCCGTGCCGTGGAGGCCGATGACAACCCCGAGGCCTACACGCAAAAGATCTTTGGCAGCGCCATCGCCTCCCTGGACGCCGCCTGCCAGGCCCTGGACCCGGCCCTGATCAGCAAGGCCGTGGATCTGTTGATCCAGGCGCGCCAGATCCACTTCTTCGGCCTGGGCGCCTCGGCGCCGGTGGCCATGGACGCGCTGCACAAGTTTTTCCGCTTCAACCTGTCGGTGACCGCCCATGCCGACGTGCTGATGCAACGCATGATCGCGTCGGTGGCCCATACGGGCGAGCTGTTCGTGATCATTTCCTACACCGGACGCACCCGCGAGCTGGTGGAAGTGGCGCGTATCGCCCGGGAAAACGGCGCATCGGTACTGGGCGTGACCGCCGAGAACTCACCGCTGGCCAAAGTCAGCACGGTGAGCCTGAACATTCCGCTGCCGGAAGACACCGACATCTACATGCCGATGACCTCGCGGATCATCCAGCTGACGGTGCTGGATGTGCTGGCCACCGGCATGACCCTGCGTCGAGGCGTGGATTTCCAGCCCCATCTGCGCAAGATCAAAGAGAGCTTGAATGACAGCCGGTATCCGGTTGGGGATGAGTTCAACTAAGGCTGCACCGTTTTATTGTGGCGAGCGGGCTTGCCACATCAGGCCCCAGCCCGCGCCTGCAAACTCAGATGCGCCCGCTCCCCCGGCGCCAGGCTGGCACCGGCCATCGCCGATTCGACACACACAAACCCCGACGCCTCGTTGAAGCTCACGCCGAGCAACGGTCGGCTGCCGGGGTGCCACACCACCGTGTCGGCGCTGTCGCCGGTGTCGATGCACAGTTCGCGCTGCCAGGCGTGGTCCTTGAGGTGCAATTCGCCCTCGTGCTGGAACACCCGCTGGCAACCGCCGTCCACCCGCAACTCGCCTTCCTGCTGGCAAACCTGACGATTGAGCTGGTCGTAACCTTGCGCGCCTTCGAGCCCAGACAGCGCTACCTCACCAACGTTGCCGATACGCCAATAGGCGTGCAACGCATGACTCAGTTGGCACGGCAGTTCGTCCTGGTGCTCGGTGCAAAGACGCAGTTCCAGGGTTTCCCCCAGGTGCGCGTGCAGGTCGACCTGCCAGTCGCACAGCTGCAATTGCCAATGCAGGCGCACGCCTTCGTCATCGGTACTGCTGTCGAGCAGCTTCCAGTCGATCAACCGCGCCCAGCCATGGGATGGCCACGCGTTTTCGCTGGGATGACGGCCATACCAAGGCCAGCACACCGGCACGCCACCGCGAATGGCGCCGACCTGCGGCCACTTGGCCGCGCACCACAACCAGGGTTTCTGGCCACGGGGCTGAAAATGCAACAGTTGCGCGCCCTGGCGACTGAACACCGCCTGGCACAGCGGATGGTCGATCACCAACACATCGCGCATCTGAAACCGCTCCCAGGCGAACACCGGACGCTCGCGCAGGGATTTGAAAAAGCGTTGCAGCGGATGCTCATGCATGTGCCACGGTCCTGAATATCTTCACAATGCAACCCAAAAAAAAGCGGATAGCCATGGCTATCCGCAAAATGCGCACAGAGAACAGGAGCTTATCGCAACGGCCTTAGAACGTAGACTGAATTTTCAGACCCGCGACGAGGGCGTTGTAGACTTTATCCACACCACCCGGATGGGTGACGTATTGCAGGTTGGGGCGCACGGTCAGCCAGTTGGTCACGTGGAAACCGTAGTTGATTTCATAGTTGTATTCGGTGCTGCGCAGTGGCGCGTAACCGGCTTGACTGTAATCGGTGAAACCACCGGCTTCGTTCGCCAGCTCAGCGTTTTTGCGCACGTCATCGTTGACGTGCAGACGCGCAGCGCCAATGCCGACGTCATCTTTTGGACGTGCGTCGAACGGCCCTTTGTACACCAGCATGATCGACTGATAGTTGTCGACCACGTTGGTTTCCTTGTCATGGAAGGTGGCGTTGGCCGCGATGTTCAGGCCGCGGGAGGCGTCGCCGTTATGGGTAGTGAGTTGCTGCTGGGCCACGAACCAGTAGCCTTTTTTGCTGCTGTGGGTCCGGTAGGCCGCGCCGGTGGTGGCGGCATCGTTGCCGTTGACGTCTTCACGGACATCGGCGGCATCGGCGGCGCTCTTGTAGTAACCCACACGGTATTCGCCCGGCAGGTTATTGACCTTCGGCGACCAGACCAACTCCACCGGGATCACGGTGCCCTTGGTGCCACTGCCGCTGAGTTTGAAGCCATTGCCGTGCTCCAACTGCGAAGGGTTCTGGTTGTACGCGCCGATCTGGGCATACAACTCAGGCGTGATGTTGTACTTCACGCGGATCGCGGCCTGGGCCACCGGCCAGTTGTACCAGGTGTTGACATAGTTACCGACCTGGGAGCCGCAGAACGACAGGTTCTGGAAGTCGCACGGGAAGGTGTTGAAGTCCTCGCCTTCGCCGAAGTAACCCAGTTTCACGTCCAGCTTGTTGTCGAACATCTGGTGCTGAATCCAGAACTGGGTCAGACGCACCATATGGCCACGACCGTACACCTCTTGAGAGGAGCTCAAGGTGCCGGCACGCGGGTCACCAATACGGTCGTTGGAAATGTTTTGACCGTTACGATTGGTGAGTTGGATCTTGGCCTGGGTGTTATCCCAGCCCCACAGTTTTTGCAGGTCCAGGGCTACGCCGAGGCCGAACTGGTCAGCGTAACGGGCAGTTTTGTCGTTGTTGTAACCACCGTGCAGGTTGCCACCGACTTCACCTACGTAGTCGGCCTTGATGTCGATACCTTGCTCGATCAGCTTGGTACGCTCGCCACCCCAATCACCGGTCATCCACTTGGAATCAGCACTGAAGGCGTCGGCCGCCATCGCATTGGCGGACAAAACCAGAGCAGCGGCGGCTGACAGTTGGCAGATCAGCCGAGTGTTGTTGTGTTGCTTTTTCATCCCTACATCCTCGTCTTTATTGTTATTAAACTGTTTTTATCTAACGCGGGTTACATTTTTTTCAATTAAAACAACAACTTACTATTAATCGAGCACGCTTGCCTGCTTCAGCGGCCTTTGAACTGGGCCACGTTGTCGGCACGATCCTGTGCCGGCAACGACGCGGCAGTGCCCAGGCGCTCGCCGGTCTTGGCATCGAACAGCAGCACTTTGGCCGGATCGAATTGCAGGGTCAGGGTCTCGCCCACCTGCGGTGCCACATCGGGCGCCAGGCGGCAGCAGACCTTGGTGTCGTTGAGCTGCACGAACACCAGGGTGTCCGGGCCGGTCGGCTCGGTGACCTGGACTTCGGCGCGAATACTCGACGAACCGTTGCCCTCACCCGTCGCCAGCATGATCTGCTCCGGGCGCAGCCCAAGGATCACGTCACGGTCTTCCAGGCCGGCGTCATTCATGCCCAGCGGCAGTTCGCAGCGGGCCTGGCCGCTGTCGAGCAGGGCCACCAGGCGACCGTCCTTGCGTTGCAGACGCAGGGGCACGAAGTTCATCGGCGGCGAACCGATGAAGCTCGCCACGAACTGGTTGGCCGGATTGTTGTAGATGTCTTTCGGCGTGCCGAACTGCTGGATGATGCCGTCTTTCATCACCGCCACTTTGTCGCCCAGGGTCATCGCTTCGATCTGGTCGTGGGTGACGTAGACCGTGGTGGTCTTGAGGCGCTGGTGCATCAGTTTCATTTCGGTGCGCATCTCGACCCGCAGCTTGGCGTCGAGGTTGGACAGCGGTTCGTCGAACAGGTAGATCTTCGGCCGCCGCGCCAGGGCCCGGCCCATGGCCACGCGCTGTTGCTGGCCGCCGGAAAGCTGGCCCGGCTTGCGGTTGAGCAGGTGTTCGATCTGTAGCAGCTTGGCCACCCGCGCCACTTCGGCGTCGATATCAGCCTGGGGCATCTTGCGGATCTTCAGGCCGAACTCGATGTTCTCGCGCACGCTCATGGTCGGGTACAGCGCGTAGGACTGGAACACCATGGCGATGTCGCGATCCTTGGGGCTCATGCCGCTGACGTCCTGGTCGCCGATCATGATCGCGCCGCCGGTGATGGTCTCCAGGCCCGCGATGCAGTTCATCAGCGTGGATTTGCCGCAGCCCGACGGCCCGACCAGGATCAGGAATTCGCCTTCCTTGATCGACAGTTCGATGTTCTTCAAGGTGTCGGGCAGGCCGGCGCCATAGGTCTTGTTTACATTGCGAAGTTCAAGCGTAGCCATGATTACCCCTTGACCGCGCCGGCCGTGAGGCCGCGCACGAAATACTTGCCTGCGATCACATAGACCAGCAGGGTCGGCAGCCCGGCGATCATCGCCGCCGCCATGTCCACGTTATATTCCTTGGCCCCGGTGCTGGTGTTGACCAGGTTGTTCAGCGCTACCGTGATGGGCTGGGAGTCGCCGCTGGAGAACACCACGCCAAACAGGAAGTCGTTCCAGATCTGGGTGAACTGCCAGATCAGGCAGACCATGATGATCGGGGTCGACATCGGCAGAATGATCCGACGGAAGATGGTGAAGAAACCCGCACCGTCCAGGCGTGCGGCCTTGATCAACGCATCGGGAATGCTCACGTAGTAGTTACGGAAGAACAGCGTGGTGAACGCCAGGCCATAGACCACGTGGACAAACACCAGACCGGTGGTGGTACTCGCCAGGCCCATCTTGCCGAGGGTGAACGAAGCCGGCAGCAGCACGGTCTGGAACGGCAGGAAGCAGCCGAACAACAGCAGACCGAAGAACAACTGCGAACCACGGAAGCGCCAGAACGACAGCACATAGCCGTTCAACGCACCAATGGCGGTGGAGATCAGCACAGCGGGAACGGTGATCTTGATCGAGTTCCAGAAGTAGCCATCCACGGTGGCCCAGGCCTTGACCCAGCCGATGCCAGTGACGACGGTCGGCCAGCTCAACAGGTTGCCGGTGCTGATGTCTTCCGGGGTCTTGAAGCTGGTGAGCAACATCACCACCAGCGGCACCAGGTAGAGCAACACCGCCAGGATCAACACCGCGTAGATCGCGATGCGGCTCAGGCTGATGGCAGGTTTTGCGGCAAGACTAGTCATTACGCTTGGTCCTCAGCTCGGAGTACAGGTAAGGCACGATGATCGCGAGGATCGCACCGAGCATCAGGATTGCACTGGCCGAGCCCATGCCCATCTGGCCGCGGCTGAAGGTGAACGAATACATGAACATCGCCGGCAGGTCGGACGAGTAGCCAGGGCCGCCGGCCGTCATCGCCGCCACCAGGTCGAAGCTCTTGATCGCGATATGCGCCAGGATCATCACCGCACTGAAGAACACCGGACGCAGGCTGGGCAGCACCACGCTCCAGTAGATACGCGGCAGGCTCGCGCCGTCGATCTGCGCGGCACGGATGATCGACTGGTCGACGCCGCGCAGGCCGGCGAGGAACATCGCCATGATGAAACCCGAGGCTTGCCACACGGCCGCGATCACCAGGCAGTAGACCACCCGGTCCGGGTCGATCAGCCAGTCGAGACGGAAGCCTTCCCAGCCCCAGTCCCGCAGGAGTTTGTCCAGGCCCATGCCGGGGTTGAGCAGCCATTTCCAGGCAGTACCGGTGACGATCATCGAGAGCGCCATCGGGTACAGGTAAATGGTGCGGATAAAACCTTCGCGACGGATTTTCTGGTCGAGGAAAATCGCCAGCATCACGCCGATCACCAAGGTGATACCGATGAACATCCCGCCGAACAGCGCCAGGTTCTTGCTCGCCACCCACCAGCGGTCGTTGTCGAACAGCCGCTCGTACTGAGCAAGGCCTGCCCAGTTGTAGCTCGGCAGGAACGTGGACGTGGTGAACGACAGTACAAACGTCCACAGGATGTAGCCGTAGAAGCCCACCAACACGATGAACATGCTTGGCGCCAGCACCAGTTTGGGTAGCCAGCGCTGCAGTGCATCGAACGGCGAGGCTTTGCTGAACACAGCAACAGAACTCATGGGGAAATCCAATACAGGGAAAAAGGACTACATACATTCCGTCGTAGGAGCCGGCTTGCCGTGGCGAGGGAGCTTGCTCCCGCTGCTCCAGGGGGCGCTTCGCCCCCCAGCGCAAGCAAGCTTGCTCACCACAACAACTCGGTTCCCGCAGGGCGTTTACTTGGCCGACTTGATCGCAGCGCCGAGTTCCTTGGCGGTTTTGACCGGGTCCGCCTTCGGGTTGTTGATGTAGTTGGTCACGACATCAAAAAACGCCCCTTGCACAGCCAGGGTGGTGGCCATGTTGTGCGCCATGCTTGGCTGCAGGCCGCCGGTCTTGGCGTCTGCCAGGAAGTCCTTGGCGGCGGTCTGGGCGCAGGCGTCGAAACCGAGCTTGTCCATTTCATTGAGCATGTCGGTACGAACGGGGATCGACCCCTTGTTGATGCTGAACACCTTCTGGAAGTTTTCACCCAGCACGACTTTGGCGATGTCCTGCTGACCGGCCGCCGTGCCTTTGTCTTTCTGCTTGAACACCGCCAGGGAGTCGATGTTGTAGGTGAAGGCTTTTTCGGTGCCAGGGAAGGCGACGCACTCGTAGTCCTTGCCGGCGACTTTCTTGGCAGCGGTCCATTCGGACTTGGCCCAGTCACCCATGATCTGCATGCCAGCCTTGCCGTTGATGACCTTGCCCGCTTCGAGGTTCCAGTCCTGGCCTTTGCCATCGACGTCCATGTAGGTCGCGACTTTCTTCAGTTCGGTCAGGGCCTTGACCATTTCCGGACCGGTCAGTGCGCCGTTGTCCAGGTCAACCAGGGCCTTCTTGTAGCCATCGGCGCCCATCACCGACAACACGACCGCTTCGAATACGGTGCTGTCCTGCCAAGGCTGGCCACCGTGGGCGAGCGCAATGAAGCCGGCTTTCTTCAGCTTGTCGCCGGCGGCATAGAATTCTTCGAGGGTGGTGGGGTTCTTGGTGATGCCGGCCTTCTTGAAGACTGCCGGGTTGATCCACAGCCAGTTGACGCGGTGGATGTTCACCGGAACGGCGACGTAGTCACCTTTGTACTTCACGGTGTCGGAAACTTTCTTGTCGAGCAGGGAATCCCACTTTTCTTCTTTGGCGACGCCTTTGAGCACGTCAGTGTCCAAAAGGCCAGTGGATGCCCACTCCTGGATATCGGGGCCTTTGATCTGGGCCACGCCTGGTGGGTTGCCGGCGACCGCGCGGCTTTTGAGCACGGTCATGGCCGTGGCGCCACCGCCACCTGCGACAGCGCCGTCTTTCCAGGTGAAACCGTCTTTCTCGACTTGGGCCTTCAGGACATCTACAGCCGCCTTCTCACCGCCCGAGGTCCACCAATGCACGACTTCAACCGTCCCTTTCGAGTCGGCGGCAAAAGCACTGAGGGGAAACAACGAGGCAATGGAAATAGCTACGGCGAGGCGATTGATCGCGTTCATCTGAGTACCTTTTCTTTTTGTTATGCATGCAAGTCTGGCGCTTGCGCTGCACGGAGTTTAAACAGGGATTTTTGCAGCGCAGGTAACAAAGGGATGCACAAATGTCACCACCCGGTGACATAGCGCCCGCGCCCCAAGGCACTGGCCATGCTCGGTGCCAAGGGCAGCGCGGGCAGCAACACTGCTTGCCAGGCATGGTACAGGTCCGGCTTGCCACCCCAGATTTTGCTGCCGGGCTGGTTGTGCGGGTCGAGTTCGTGGTGCCAACTGCCGTGGAGACGGTCGATAAAGTGGGTTTCGCAAAACTCCCAGAAGCGCCGGTACCAGGTTTCGTAATGCTGTGCACCGGTACGTTTGAGCAAGGCCTGGGCGGCGGCGCTGGCTTCGGCGTGGGTCCAATGCAGACGTTCGCGCACCACTGGCTGCCGGTGCCAGTCCAGGGTGTAGACGATGCCGGGCGCACCATCCACGGCCCAGGCGTAGTCGCAGGCGCTGGCGAACAGGCCCTTGGCGTCGGTCAGCAGCCAGTCCGGCGTGTCCAGCCCGGCCTGCAGGCGCGCGGCTTCCAGGTGCAGCACCAGGCGCGCCCACTCGAAACCGTGGCCGGGCGTAATGCCATAAGGGCGGAAGCCATCGGCGGGGTTGTCTTGGTTGTAATCGAACACAGGGTTCCACTGGGCGTCGAAATGCTCGATCACCATGAACCGTTGGCGGGCGGCGTGGGTGTGGATGACGCGTTCGACGATACGCAAAGCGCGGTCGAGCCAGCGGGTGTCGCCAGTGACATCCGCCAGGGCAAGAAAGGCTTCGGTGGCGTGCATGTTGCTGTTGGCACCGCGATAGGCCTCGACGCCGCTCCAGTCCTGAGCAAAGGATTCGAGCATCGCGCCCTCGTCCTCGCGCCAGAAATGCTGATCGATGACCGTGATGGCATCCGTCAACAGGGCTTGCGCGCCGGCTGCGCCCGCCACCACTGCCGAGCTGGCCGCCAGGGCCACAAACGCATGCAAGTAGGCCGCTTTACCGGAGTTACCGTCGATGGCATGGGGCGCGGCGAACCAGCCACCGTGTTCGGCATCGCGCAGTGGGCCGCTGAGGGCCGTCACGCCGTGCTCGACCAGATCGGCATAACCGGGCAGCCCCATGGCGTGGGCCATGGCGAAGCTGTGGGTCATGCGTGCGGTGTTCATGGTTTCGGCGTGGGCATTGGCCGGCAGTCGGCCTTTGTCGTCCAGGTTGCCAAAGCCGTCGGGCAGGCGTGCGGCCTTGGCGAATGTCAGCAGGCGCTGGCCTTCGGCGGCGAGCCAGGCGTGATGGGCAGGAGCATTCAGCCAACTGCCGGCTGGCAGTGGTTGGGTGGTCATGGGTGGCCCTTATTGTTTTTCGTGGGATGACCGGAGTCTAAACAAGGGCGAAGTGGGGGCATGTAACGAAGCAGAGAGAAAATGTCACCGATCAGTGACATTTCCCCTCGCGGCGTTATTGACCCTGCGCCGACGCAGCGCGTGGGGCGTTGAGGCGCTGATTGAGGGTCTGCACCTGGCTCTGCAGGGTGGTGATATTGCGGGTGGTCTGGATACGGAACACGTCGAACTCTTTATTGGTCGGCGCATCGCTGTTGGCCGGCTGGTTATCCTGTGCGCTCTTGAGCACCACAAGATCCTGTTCGAGACGGGCAATGGTGGCGCTCTGTTTTTTCAACGCGGCCACATCGGCGGCCAGTTCCTTGAGTTCGGTGTCGCGCTTGCCGACATCGCCTTGCGCCGCCTTGAGGCTAGCCACGGTGTCGGTCAGCGCCTGCACCTGGCCTTGCAGCTTGGCATTGGCGTTCGACAGGTCGGTAGTGCTGGCGGTCATCTGCGCCAGGCGCTTGTCCAGTTCGGTAGCCTGACCGGCGACGCCCAATTGCTGCTTGCCCTGCTCCAGCAACTGGGTTTCCAACTGCTTGATCTGCAACTTCAGCGCTTCGCTGCCGGTGTTCACACTTGCTTCACTGGCCACGACCTTGCCGGAAATGTCCTGCAGGCGCCCCGCCGCTTCTTCGCTAATACGCGCGAAGCTTTCCTGGGTGGCGACCAGTTGCTGGCCCATCAGTGAAATCTGCTGGAAGCTCCACCACGCCAACCCCGCGAAGGCGATCAGCAAGGCGCCGATCAACGCCCACAAAGGGCCGGTGCTGGCGCTCTTGACCTTGACCACGGGCGTGTTGCGCGAGCGCACCGAGGTGGCGGGAGTCGGTTCGAAATCATCGTCATCCCCAAGGTCGGCCCGCAGGCTGGGAACGTTGTCGAAGTCGTCGTTGGCATCGTTGCGCATGAATCAACCCTGAATCGCTGAAGTGGCTGGCTGTAACGCCGAGCGACGGGAGTATAAACCGCTGTCCCGCCGCACTGATCGACCGGAAACCACGAATTCGGTTCCCGATGTGTTGCCTGGTGTGAACTTACCGCAAACCCGGGTCCTGGGCTTTCCACCAACTGCAGAACTCGTCGAGGGCGGCCCACAGGCTGACCTTGGGCGCGTAATCCAGATAATGCCTGGCCCGGCTGATGTCGAGGGTGAAATCTTTGTTCATCACCTGCATGCCCAGACGCGACAACGCCGGTTCCGGTCGACCCGGCCACATTGCGCAAAAGGCTTCGTTGAGCGCCGCCAGGCTGTAGGACAAACCGTAGGACCGATACCGCGTCACCTGGGGCAGTTCCATTTGGCGCATCACGTAGTTCACCACATCCCACACCGGCACCGGTGTGCCATTGCTGATGTTGTAGGCCTTGCCCAACGCCGAGCCCGTGGCGAGCAAACTGCTGAGCAACGCTTCGTTGAGGTTGTGCACACTGGTGAAATCCACTTTGTTCAGGCCGTCGCCAACGATGGCCAGACGGTTCTTGCGCTGCATCTTCAACAGGCGCGGGAAGATGCTCATGTCACCGGCGCCCGTGACAAAGCGCGGGCGCAGGGCCAGGACTTCGAGGCCGAATTCCTGGGCACCGAATACCTTTTGCTCAGCCAGGTATTTGGTCGCGGCATAGGGATGCTTGAAGCGCTTGGGCACTTGGTCTTCGGTCAACCCGAGGTGGTCGCGCCCATCGAAATAGATCGACGGCGACGACAGGTGAACCAGGCGGCCGACGCGCTGTTTGAGGCAGGCCTCGACGACGTTTTCGGTCACCAGCACATTGCCCTGGTGGAAATCCTGATAGCGCCCCCACATCCCCACGGCACCGGCGCAATGCACCACGGCTTCGACATCGCGGCACAGTTCGCGCACCAGGTCGGCATCATTCAAATCACCCTGGATAAACTCGGCGCCGCGCCGTACCAGGTGTTCCACACCTTCGGCACGCCGCCCGTTGACCCGCACGTCCAGGCCCTGCTCCAGGGCGAAACGCGCAAAGCGTCCGCCGATGAAGCCGCTTGCGCCGGTGACCAGAATTTTCATGTATTACCCCGTGTTCTTTCGTTTTTCATCGCTGTTGCCTTGACGCCCGCCATCACTCCAACGGCACCAACCATTGGCCACACGCCTGGGCCAGATGGTCGGTCAATAAGCCCAGCAGTTGGCCGCCACTGCGCCAATGATGCCAGTACAGCGGCACGTCGATGGGCTTATCTGGCAATAACTCCACCAGCAGGCCGCGTTGCAACTGGTCGCGCACCTGCAACTCCGGCACCAGGCCCCACCCGAGGCCGGCTTCCGTCAGCCGGATAAAACCTTCGGACGACGGGCACAGATGGTGTTCGAAACCACCATCCACGCCGAGGGACGCCAGGTATCGATGCTGCAGGAAATCATCCGGCCCGAACACCAACGCTGGCGTGCGCGCCAGTTGATCGGCGCGCACGCCCTGGGGAAAGTGCCGTGCGATAAAAGCCGGACTGGCCAACGCGCGGTAGCGCATGGCCCCGAGCAACAGGCTGCGAGCCCCGGCAACCGGGCGCTCGCTGGCGCAAATACAGGCCGCCACTTCGCCGGCGCGCATACGCTTGAGGCCGACGGTCTGGTCTTCCACCACCAAGTCCAACAGTAAATGCTGTTCGGCGCAAAAGTCGCTGACGGCCTCGGCCCACCATGTGGCGAGGCTGTCGGCATTCAGCGCGATGCGCAAACGTTCGGGCATGCCTTCGTCATCCAGCGCCGGCACCTGACTTTGCAGATCACGCTCCAGCAGCCGTACCTGTTGCACATGGTTAAGCAGGCGCCGGCCGATATCGGTGGGCGTCGGCGGGGTGGCCCGGATCAGCACTGGCTGGCCGATACGCGCCTCGAGCAATTTGATGCGCTGGGAAATCGCCGACTGCGACAGCCCCAGGACTTGCGCGCCGCGTTCGAAGCCGGCCTGTTCCACCACCGCCGCCAGGGCGGAAAGCAATTTATAGTCGAACATCAGTTTCTCTAATGAGCGATCAGCAATATTGGTTTTTCTTATACAACCAGCCCATGGAAGATAGCCAGCATCGTTTCGGCCTGCACAAGGATTTTCAACTATGTGGCAAAGCTATATGAATGGCCTGTTGGTCGCCCTGGGGCTGATCATGGCCATCGGCACCCAGAACGCATTCGTGCTGGCGCAAAGCCTGCGTCGCGAACATCACCTGCCGGTGGCGGCCCTGTGCGTGATCTGCGATGCCCTGCTGGTGGCGGCCGGGGTCTTCGGCCTGGCGACAATTTTGGCGCAAAGCCCGATCCTGCTGGGGATCGCCCGCTGGGGCGGTGCCGCATTCCTGCTCTGGTACGGCGCCTGCGCGTTGCGGCGGGCGTGCACGAAACAGAGCCTGGACCAGGGGGGCAGCCTCAAGGTGCGTTCCTTGCGCGCCGTGTTGCTCAGTGCCTTGGCGGTTACGCTGCTCAACCCCCATGTGTACCTGGACACGGTCCTGCTGATCGGCTCACTGGGCGCGCAACAAACCGAACCCGGCGCCTACGTGGCCGGCGCCGCGAGCGCATCGTTCCTGTGGTTCACCACCTTGGCGCTCGGCGCGGCATGGATGGCACCGTGGTTGGCGCGCCCGGCGACCTGGCGCCTGCTCGACCTGCTGGTGGCAGTGATGATGTTCAGCGTCGCCTATCAACTGATCAGCGCCTGATGAATATTCCAAAACGCTCTGGAACCTCTATCCCACACAGTTGTTGCGTGGTTTTGCCACATTCCCGGTGCTATGATCCGGACCCTGCGCCGCAAAGAGTACAAACTCCCCGGCGCATGTTTGGCCGCCCGTGATCGGCCTTGCGCTCACCGCAACTGACCTGATTAGGAGAATCACCATGGCTTTCGAATTGCCGCCGCTGCCCTACGCACACGATGCCCTGCAGCCGCACATCTCCAAGGAAACCCTGGAGTACCACCACGACAAGCACCACAACACCTATGTCGTGAACCTGAACAACCTGGTGCCTGGCACCGAGTTCGAAGGCAAGACCCTGGAAGAAATCGTCAAATCTTCTTCGGGCGGCATCTTCAACAACGCCGCGCAAGTCTGGAACCACACCTTCTACTGGAACTGCCTGGCGCCAAACGCCGGCGGCCAACCTACCGGCGCCCTGGCTGAAGCCATCAACGCTGCGTTCGGTTCGTTCGACAAGTTCAAGGAAGAATTCACCAAGACCTCCGTCGGCACCTTCGGTTCCGGTTGGGGCTGGCTGGTGAAAAAGGCTGACGGTTCCCTGGCCCTGGCCAGCACCATCGGCGCCGGCAACCCGCTGACCAGCGGCGACACCCCGCTGCTGACCTGCGACGTCTGGGAACACGCTTACTACATCGACTACCGCAACGCCCGTCCAAAGTATGTGGAAGCGTTCTGGAACCTGGTCAACTGGAAGTTCGTGGCTGAGCAGTTCGAAGGCAAGACCTTCACTGCCTAAGCGACCCTTGCAGTAGAAAGAGCCCGGCGATTGCCGGGCTTTTTTATGGGCGATGGAACCGAGCGGCCGGCACCCGCCACCCAGGCGGGTGAGGAATTTGCCTCTCACACCTGTCGGAGAAATAATCATGTCGATTGGAGCACTCGCAGCACTGCCTGTAGTCGGTGAAGTCGCCAAGGCCGCTGGAGAAATCACCACTGCGGTCGCACCGCTCGTCCAACCCTTCGCCGATGTTCTGGCCAAGGCCTTGGGCGAAGCCTTGGAATCCAACAGCAAAACCGTGGATTTTTCGGACGCTCAAGAGACCGACAAACGCAAAGTGAACTTCGCAAGCGCCTAGTTACGGCATCACTGAACCGAGCAGGCGGACGCAAATCCGCCTCGTCTCGCCTTGCTAGCACCCCATGTAAACCTTCCCGCCAGAATCAAACCCACGTTTGCCCCAATGTTCCTTTGACTGCCATCACCAGATTGCCAATACTCATGGCATATTGAAGGCCACCCGCATGAGACAAGGAATGCCCCTTTGAAGCTGGAACTCAAGAACAGCTTGTCGGTGAAGTTGCTACGGGTTGTGTTGCTCTCGGCATTGATCGTTGGCGTGGCACTGAGCGTGGCGCAAATCGTTTACGACGCCTACAAGACACGCCAGGCCGTGGCCGGCGATGCCCAACGTATCCTCGACATGTTTCGCGACCCCTCGACCCAGGCCGTCTACAGCCTGGACCGCGAGATGGGCATGCAGGTCATCGAGGGGCTGTTCCAGGACGACGCTGTGCGCATGGCGTCCATCGGCCATCCCAACGAAACCATGCTCGCGGAGAAGAGCCGCGCATTGCAGCAATCCCCCAGCCGCTGGCTCACCGACCTGATTCTTGGCCAGGAACGCACCTTTACTACCCCCCTGGTCGGCAAAGGCCCCTACAGCGAGTATTACGGCGACCTGAGCATCACCCTCGACACTGCCACCTACGGCCAGGGGTTTATCGTCAACTCGGTGATCATCTTCATTTCCGGGGTCCTGCGCGCCCTGGCCATGGGCATGGTGTTGTACCTGGTCTATCACTGGCTGCTGACCAAGCCGCTGTCGCGCATTATCGAGCACCTGACCTCGATCAACCCCGACCGCCCCAGCGAACACAAGATCCCGCAAATCAAGGGCCACGAACGCAACGAACTGGGGTTGTGGATCAATACCGCCAACCAGTTGCTCGAATCCATCGAACGCAATACCCACCTGCGCCACGAAGCGGAAAGCAGCCTGCTGCGCATGGCCCAATACGACTTCCTGACCGGCCTGCCGAACCGCCAGAAACTGCAGGAGCAACTGGACAAGATCCTTATCGACGCCGGCCGCCGGCAACGCCGCGTGGCAGTGCTGTGCGTGGGGCTGGATGACTTCAAAAGCGTCAATGAACAGTTCACCTACCAGGCCGGCGACAAACTGCTCCTGGCCCTGGCCGACCGCCTGCGAGCCCACAGCGGCCGCCTCGGTGCCCTGGCCCGCCTGGGGGGCGACCAGTTCGCCCTGGTACAGGCCGATATCGACCAACCCTACGAAGCCGCCGAACTGGCGCAAAGCATCCTCGACGACCTGGAAGCGGAGTTCGCCCTCGACCACGAGGAAATCCGCCTGCGCGCCACCATCGGCATCACCCTGTTCCCGGAAGACGGCGACAGCACCGAGAAGCTGCTGCAAAAAGCCGAACAGACCATGACCCTGGCCAAGAGCCGCTCGCGTAACCGCTATCAGTTCTATATCGCCAGCGTGGACAGTGAAATGCGCCGCCGCCGCGAGCTGGAAAAAGACCTGCGCGACGCCCTCAGCCGCAACCAGCTCCACTTGGTCTACCAGCCGCAGATCAGCTACCGCGACCACCAAGTGGTCGGGGTTGAAGCATTGATCCGCTGGCAACACCCGGAACACGGCCTGGTACCGCCCGACCTGTTCATCCCCCTGGCGGAACAGAACGGCACCATTATTCCGATCGGTGAATGGGTACTGGACCAGGCCTGCCGCCAATTGCGCGAATGGCACGACCTGGGCTTCACCGGACTGCGCATGGCGGTCAACCTGTCCACCGTGCAGTTGCACCACGCCGAGTTGCCGCGGGTGGTCAACAACCTGTTGCAGATCTACCGCCTGCCGCCGCGCAGCCTGGAACTGGAAGTCACCGAAACCGGCCTGATGGAAGACATCAGCACCGCCGCCCAGCACCTGCTGAGCCTGCGCCGTTCCGGTGCACTGATTGCGATCGATGACTTCGGCACCGGTTACTCATCCCTGAGTTACCTCAAAAGCCTACCCCTGGACAAAATCAAGATCGACAAGAGCTTCGTTCAGGACCTGCTGGACGACGATGACGACGCGACCATCGTGCGCGCCATTATCCAACTGGGCAAAAGCCTGGGCATGCAAGTGATTGCCGAAGGCGTGGAGACTGCCGAACAGGAGGCCTACATCATCTCCGAGGGCTGCCATGAAGGTCAGGGTTACTACTACAGCAAACCCCTGCCGGCCCGGGAGTTGGCGGCTTTTTTGAAACACTCCGAGCGTAATAACGCGGCAATTCTGTGAATCGATAAAACGATACTGAATATTTCCCGCGTTTAACCCTTTACACAAAATGCAAATCTTTCGCATTATGTCGCAGTTTTGCGCTTCCACGCGCACCCTCTCAACAACCGAAGCAGGATGTTCGCCATGATTCGTATGCCCCTGGCCACCGCCAGTCTGCTGGCCATTGCCATTTCTCTCGCCGGCTGCGGCGAAGGTAAAGACAAGGCCGCCGCGCCCCAGGCGCCGACCCCGGCTGCCAGCACTGCCGCGCCTGCGGCGGCCACACCTGCCGGCCAGGTCGACGAAGCGGCTGCCAAAGCAGTGGTTGCGCATTACGCTGACATGGTTTTCGCGGTCTACAGCGATGCCGAGTCCACGGCGAAAACCCTGCAAACCGCCATCGACGCCTTCCTCGCCAAGCCCAACGACGAAACCCTCAAGGCCGCCCGTGCCGCTTGGGTCGCCGCTCGCGTGCCATACCTGCAGAGCGAAGTGTTCCGCTTCGGCAACACCATCATCGACGACTGGGAAGGCCAGGTGAACGCCTGGCCCCTGGACGAAGGCCTGATCGACTACACCGACAAATCCTACGAACACGCCCTGGGCAACCCCGGCGCCACCGCCAACATCATCGCCAACACCGAGATCCAGGTCGGCGAAGACAAGGTCGACGTGAAGGACATCACCCCGGAAAAACTCGCCAGCCTCAATGAGCTCGGCGGTTCCGAAGCCAACGTCGCCACCGGCTACCACGCCATCGAATTCCTGCTCTGGGGCCAGGACCTCAATGGCACCGGCCCAGGCGCAGGCAACCGCCCCGCGTCCGACTACCTGACCGGCGACGGTGCCACCGGCGGTCACAACGAGCGCCGCCGCGCCTACCTGAATGCTGTGACCCAGTTGCTGGTCAGCGACCTGGAAGAAATGGTCGGCAACTGGAAGCCCAACGTCGAAGACAACTACCGCGCCACCCTGGAAGCAGAGCCTGCCACCGATGGCCTGCGCAAAATGCTGTTCGGCATGGGCAGCCTGTCCCTGGGCGAACTGGCCGGTGAGCGCATGAAGGTTTCCCTGGAAGCCAACTCGCCGGAAGACGAACAGGATTGCTTCAGCGACAACACCCACAACTCGCATTTCTACGACGCCAAGGGCATCCGTAACGTCTACCTGGGCGAGTACACCCGCGTCGACGGCACCAAAATGACCGGCGCCAGCCTGTCGTCCCTGGTGGCCAAGGCCGACCCGGCTGCCGATGCTGCATTGAAAGCCGACTTGGCCGCGACCGAGGCGAAGATCCAGGTCATGGTCGACCACGCCAACAAAGGTGAGCACTACGACCAGTTGATCGCAGCCGGTAACGACGCGGGCAACCAGATCGTGCGCGACGCGATCGCAGCGCTGGTCAAGCAGACCGGCTCGATCGAAGCCGCCGCCGGCAAGCTGGGGATCAGCGATCTGAACCCGGACAACGCCGATCACGAGTTCTGATCCGTGCGGTGTTGAATGAGGCGACCTTCGGGTCGCCTTTTTTTTGCGCCATCTCCGGCAGCACAAAAACCATGTGGGAGGGGCCCGGTTTACAAGACCTGCACCCCAGGTAGAATGGCGCCTCTGCCCTATCTCGAGCTCATTTCATGGCGTTGCCGGCCCTGCGCATCATCGGTTTCATCATCGGCATCTTCCTGATCACGCTTGCGATCGCCATGGTCGTGCCCATGGCCACCTTGGTGATTTTCGAACGCACCCAAGACCTGCCCTCGTTCCTGTGGGCCAGCCTGATCACCTTTGTCGCCGGCTTGACCCTGGTGATCCCAGGGCGCCCGGAACATGTGCACCTGCGGCCCCGGGATATGTACTTGCTGACCGTCACCAGTTGGGTGGTGGTGTGCGTGTTCGCCGCGCTGCCGTTTTTGCTGACCCAGCGCATCAGCTATACCGACTCGTTTTTCGAAAGCATGTCCGGTATCACCGCCACCGGCTCAACGGTATTGAGCGGGCTGGACAGCATGTCGCCGGGCATTCTGATGTGGCGCTCGCTGCTGCACTGGCTCGGCGGCATCGGCTTTATCGGCATGGCGGTGGCGATCCTGCCGCTGCTGCGCATTGGTGGCATGCGCCTGTTCCAGACCGAGTCCTCCGACCGCTCGGAAAAAGTCATGCCCCGCTCGCACATGGTGGCGCGACTGATCGTGGCGGCATACGTGGGCATCACCATTCTGGGCAGCCTGGCGTTCTGGTGGGCCGGGATGGGCCTGTTCGATGCGATCAACCATGCGATGTCGGCGATTTCCACCGGCGGGTTCTCCACCTCCGACGAATCCCTGGCCCATTGGAAACAACCGGCGGTGCACTGGGTGGCGGTGGTGGTGATGATCCTGGGCAGTTTGCCGTTCACCCTGTATGTGGCCACCTTGCGCGGTAACCGCCGGGCGCTGATCAAGGACCAGCAGGTGCAGGGCTTGCTCGGTTTGCTGGTGGTGACCTGGCTGGTACTCGGCACCTGGTACTGGTGGACCACCAACCTGCATTGGCTGGACGCCTTGCGCCACGTGGCGTTGAACGTGACCTCGGTGGTAACGACGACCGGTTTTGCACTGGGAGACTACAGCCTGTGGGGCAACTTCTCACTGATGCTGTTCTTCTACCTGGGTTTCATCGGCGGCTGTTCGGGGTCGACGGCGGGCGGGATCAAGATCTTCCGCTTCCAGGTCGCCTATATCCTGCTCAAAGCCAACTTGAACCAGCTGATTCACCCGCGCGCGGTGATCAAGCAGAAGTACAACGGCCACCGCCTCGATGAAGAGATCGTGCGGTCGATCCTGACCTTCTCGTTTTTCTTCGCCATCACCATCTGCGCCATCGCCCTGGCCCTCTCGCTGCTGGGCCTGGACTGGATGACGGCGCTGACCGGCGCCGCCAGTACTGTGT
The DNA here is from genome assembly GCF_900102035.1 of Pseudomonas extremaustralis. NCBI lineage: Bacteria > Pseudomonadati > Pseudomonadota > Gammaproteobacteria > Pseudomonadales > Pseudomonadaceae > Pseudomonas > Pseudomonas extremaustralis. The sequence continues at coordinate 6,531,038 of NZ_LT629689.1, read as the reverse complement.
CCGGCGTCGGCCCGGGCCTGGGGGAAACCATCGGCCCGGCGGGTAACTTCGCCAGCCTGCCGGATGCGGCCAAGTGGATCCTGTCATTGGGCATGTTGCTGGGCCGGCTAGAGATCATCACGGTCTTTGTGCTGTGCATTCCGGCGTTTTGGCGTCACTGATCGTCGACGCTTCCAGCAGCCGCACCCGGTATTCGCCGGGCGTGGCATCGAACCAGCGGCGAAATGCGCGGAAGAAGTTGCTGGGATCGGCAAAGCCCAGCAGGTAGGCAATTTCCAGCAGGGTCATGCTCGGCTGGGCCAGGTACTGCTCGGCCAGTTCGCGGCGGGTGTCGTCAAGCAGGGTCTGGAAACTGGTGCCCTCCTCCTGCAGACGCCGCTGCAAGGTGCGCTGGGACAGGTGCAGGGTCTGGGCCACCACTTCACGCTTGGGCTCGCCCTGGGGCAACAGGCGGCACAACACCTGACGCGCCTTGTGGGTCACACGACTTTCAGAAAAACGCGCCAGGTATTCGCCGGCAAACCGATCATGCAGCAGCGCCATGGCTTCGTTGGCGGTGGGCAACGGCGCGTCCATATCCGCGCGCTCGAAAATCAGTGCGTCGTAGGGCGCATTGAACTCCAGGGGCGCATGAAACGCTTGCTTGTAGGGCGTCGGATCCGTCGGTTGATCGCCTTGCAGCAACACCTTGCGCGGTTGCAGGGTGCGACCGGTCAGCCAGCCGCACAGCGCCAACGCACAAGCCAGCGAGGCTTCGGCGCTCTGCCGGGTGGGAGGCAGGAGATCGCCGTGCACCGTCAGAATCAGCGCATAGCCCTCGGGTAGCAGTCGGAAACTCAGGTCAGCACTTTCGGCGATGATCCGCTGATAGCGCACCAGCCGCATAAAACCTTCGGCCAGGGTGTTGCTGGACATCAGCGCATAGCCGGTCACATGAAACGACGCCGGGCGCACCACCTTGCCCATGTTCAGGCCAATCGCCGGGTTGCCCGACAAATCCACCGCCCGCTGCCACAGCCGGGTCATGGAGTCTTGCGGAAACCGGGCATCGGGGTCATCCAGGGCGGCGTAATCCAGGCCCAGTTGCTTGAACAAGGCGCGACAATCCAGGCCGTCCATTTCCAATGCTTTGACTATCCCCATCGCCCAGCTTGCAGAAGTTGTTCGTTCGCTCATGGCGTCTTCTTAAAAAAGCTGGCTTAAAACGGTAGCCAGGAAAGCCAAGGATACTAACCTGTAGAGGTTAATTCAGAGCCCGCTAATAGCAAGGCCTCCAGCCAGATCTTTTTGGCTGGATGGGGTTTCATAGGGCCTGTTGGGGCCCGCAATGCCAACATTATGACAGCTTGTCATTTCCCCCGGCGTCCTGCCGACCGAACACAATCCCTATTTACCCAAACTGTCATACGCCTGCTCGCAGGTCACTCCCCGGCTGTGACTTTGGTCAGCAAATCCTGCCAGGTCGCCCGATCTCTCATCAGCGCGCTTGAGCACGTCGGCAAGCACCATGACGGCACGGGAAGCTGCCGCGCTTGCGGCGGCAGTGCAGGAATTGCCGCCGGATTGACTGGCTGCGAGTCGAGCGGCAAGGGCGTCGGCCGCTCCGCGCAGGCCGTCAGCAGAAGCGCGAGCGGTAGCAGCATCGCCAGTCGCTTGATCGATCGCATGCTGTCCATCTTCCGTCACCTTGTCGAGTTTGAGTTGCCAGGCTTGTTCTGTGGCGCGCGCGGCGGCCTCGTTCCGCTCCTTGGCCTGAGCATCGCGTGTATCGCGGCTGTTCCATTCGGCCTGCCACGTCGCGTTAGTGTTGCTCACGCCGCGGTGATAGGCGCCATAGAGCGCGCCAAGGGCCAGCAGCACCGCTGCTATATAAGGAAGGGCTTTCAGCCAGATCGTGCTCATGCCAGCACCTTCAATGCCTTGTCATACAGCGCCTGGCGGTCGGCCTGGCCGGTGAGCCCACCATTGATGCGTCGGGTGATCTTTGTCAGGTCGCCAGCATCGGCCAGGGTATTCAGCCCATTGGCCGACCAGAACCATGCCGCCGACATCGCTGCATATTGGGGCCGCTCCAGCAGTTCAGGCTGATTGATCAGGTCCAGGCCAAGGGCTTCTCCGCAGGCTGCATAGTTCGTCTTGCCAGTCACCTGGATCAGGCCTCGCCCGCGATACTTCCAGCCGTCACCAGGGCCAGCGTTACCCATGCGATCGGCATACACGACATTCGCTATCTGCTCAGGCTTGCGGGCACATGCCGTTGCTCGCACCAAGTCGAACCGGCTCGGCCAGGTCTTCATCAGCCCGTCGGCGCTGTAGTTCAGGTTTTCCACCAGGCGCGTCAACTGGCCCGACTCGTGCCCGACCTGGGCGATGAATGCGGCAACACGCAGGCGAGTCACAATTGCGTACTTGCCCATGGCCGTGTTCAGGACAGGAACAAAAACGCCAGCTTGGCGGCCGGCGTTCGGGAGGATCTGCAGCAACTGCTGCTCGGTGATTGGCATGTCAGATCGCCTTGTAGAAGTTGATTTTCGTGGTCATGCCTACAGGCTCGCCATCGGTTCCGGCGTCATCCGGCCGCACCTTGAAGCCCAGTCGGATCACAAAGGCCCGCGTCTCGCTCCACTGGTGAACAAGGTAGAACCCATACCAGCGCTTGCCGCCGTTCTCGGTGATCACGAACTGCCAACCCGCCTCGCCAGGATGGTCGCGGACGGTGTAGTCGCCCACATAGGTGATCGCGCTGCCCTTGATCGGCGCCTGCCAGAGCTTGACGAACCGCATGTTGTTGACCGGGTTGCGCACCGCGGCCCACCACCACATCGCCATGAACGAGTCGACCGGCCAACCGAATGGTGTGTTTTCGGCCCACCAGCCTCGCTTATCGCCTTGGAGCCCGTCATAGTCATTGCCGAACAGCCATGCCCAGCGCGGAAGATTGACTATCGGGCGACCATCGCTCTTGCTTACATCGTCAACACGGAACGGGATTGCGATAGCCACAACAAACAGCCCGACAAGGTCGGTGACGATATTGCAGGCGAGCAGAAATACCCACTGGCAGATCGCCCTGATGATGTTTAGCATTTGGTTTTCTCCATACGAAAAAAAGCCGCCCTAAGGCGGCAGCGACGTTCTCGTTATGATCAGTTCGGCGCTACAGGCCAGTTAATGGTTGTAGGGTAGGCGGTCTGTTGTTCGAGCCGATTCAGCGCAATCCTGTACTGCTTCCATAGCTTTAAGTTCGCGATATCTTCCGGGGTTGCTTCGTCGAGGTCTACTGCATCTTGAAGCGGTGCAATTCTCAGCGCTGCCGTGGCCAAAAGATTGTCTCGATCGGCCAGCGCGGCGGCAATAAGCTGTTCTGGTGTCAGGGCATTTTCAGCGGCTTGTATTGCACGTATTGCGTTATAGCCCGCCTCATCCAACAAGACGTAGCTTTTGGGTATCACCCAGTCTGCAGAACCGTCAGCCTCATACGAATATATTGCGGTTGGCTGTTCGGGGTTACCGTAAAATTTCATACCACTAATAATAAACATTGTCATACCCGAATCTCCGTCCACATGGCAAGGCCCACAACACTGTTAACCCTGTAAACCTGACCTGGTAAAATAACAAATGTGAGAGTTGAGTTGGCCCCTGGCGCCGAGTTGTTTATAGTGTTTTGGGCAACAACTACGCCGTTAACAAGCAAACTTAGTATGTTTGAGGCTGCGACACTAGCGTAAACCGAAAGAAGAATTGGACGCCCGCTCGTGTTAGTGTAGTCAGTTGCGACAAATCTTGCGCTAGCCATATTCTGAGTAGTCTGCAAGTACCCAATAGCCTGCGGGATGCCCGGCGTATAGCAGAGAACCTCGACAGTGTTAGCCGCCGTCGCGCGTAAAATACACGTATCGCCAGGGGCGGTTGTAATATTCATGCCGCTCTGCGTTACAAGTGTTGCGCTATTTATAAGTGTTAACGCGCCTAAAAAAGTAACAAAATATAGCCGCCCTGCTGCGACTGTAACTCCGGCTATATTGATAGCTCCAGTTATAGCAATGTTTCGCGTGTCTGGAGCTGAGGTTGTGAGGTTAACTGTTGCGGCTGATGCAACGTTAATCCGTGGAGTATTCAGGAAGTCAGCAATAGATGGCAACTGATCCAGAAGAACAAAATCAACGCCGTCATATTCGACATCGGCGAGTTGGTTAGCGGCAAATACTGCCGCCACTTTTGCACCAGAGAAGTCGTACTGTTTGATGCTCTTTGCACCAAGTCCGGAAATGTTCAGCGTATCTGCGCCGGTGCTGTCCAGGCCAAATTTCACACGAAAGCGTTGGTTTGCAGCATAAGCGGTAATCGCAGGAACAGGGGTAAGCGTCAGTGCAGTGGAGACGCCGGCCGTAGTGAAGGCAGTGACGCTCTGAGCCTGGGCCTGCCCCGCACTGATCGCATGCTGAGACTTCGTGCCAGAGGCAACCTGGAGTCCGCCACCGCTGCTTTCAACAAGCACCCAGGAGCCGCCCCCAATGGAACTGTTCCACTGAACCCAGACATCGCCAGTTGCTGCGATTTCGCCGCCTTGCAAGGCTGCGTGGTTGCCGCCAACGATGGGGGCCGCAGAGATGCCGTTAGGGCTGAAGGTGGTGGCGCCGTTGTTGCTGTTGGCGGCCTTGAATCGCAACGTCAACCCGTCAACCAGCGCTGTAATCGCTGGAAAGAAGGTGGCGGCGCAAGCATTTACGGCGCCGGTGTCCAGGGCATAGGTGGTATTGCCACCCTGAATAGACTGAAGCACGCCAGATGGCAGCAGTGGCGCGCCTGCGTATTGGGTGATATTGCCGGAGGTGATTGTGGTCTGGCCGTAGGCTACGGTTGCCACAAACAGGCCGACATAGCCGCTGTCGGGTGCCGGCGTCACTTGGCTGCCAGTGGCAGCAGAGGCGCCAGCCTTGACCTGTACGATCGCCACCCCCTTGCGGGAAGTGTTCTGGGTCAGCCCGTTGTTGCCCATGCCGCTATAGGGCAGCGCTGGGTTGGCGCTGTTGTAGTATGGCAGCAGGACCGGCGTCGAATCCTGATCCTGATAGGTGACCTGTACCAGGTAGTTGATCGACTGGCCAGTGGTGGTCGGCGCCGGGCAGCTCAGCGTCACCCCGTCCAGCATGATCCCCTGTTTCAGGATCGAATGCGTGGTGTCGGCCGGCAGCGTAGAGAAAGCCAGCGAGTCGATGTTGGCCATGGCATAGATCTCGCCTGGCGCCACGACGATCTGCAGCGAAGCTGGACCTGTCGGGGTTACGGCAAAGCCATTGGCGATGGTGCTGGTGCCGAGCATGGCGGCGGCGAGCTTGGCGCTACCGATCATCGCGTCTTTTGCCATCTGCAAAAGCGCGGTTTCAGGCAAGATCTGGCCTGGATATACGATCTGTCTGTCCATGGGTGCCCCATAAAAAAGGCCCGCACATGGCGGGCCTGGATTCGAATGAATGGTTTCAGTTGGTAATGCGATACCAGACCGTGGTGCCGTATGGCTTGGTCGCCTCTATTGCGGCGACGATGTCGGCATCAGAGACTTCCGGGAAAAGCTGGGTGGCTGGCAGTAGGCCGCTTGTCATCGACAGGCCGAAGTAGTTGGTCGCAATGCCAGGCCAGTTCGCGGCACCGTTCCCGGCTGGCCGATACGCAGTCACAAACGCCTGATAGGGGCAACTGGTCGAGCCAAGAGGGCCAGCAACACCAAGACCGAGCGTCAACCCAAGACACCCACAGTCATCCGGCTTTGCAGGCTCAATGATCAGCGGCCGGCGGCCGGTAAGATCGAACAGCACTTGATCCATGCCGTGTCGCGTTGCTCGCTCACGAAAGATGTTGATCAGGATTCGGTTGCGGTAACTCGCGTCAAGCTGGCCTGCATACCGAATCAGGCCGCTGCCAAAGAAGTCGAGCCCGATGATGTCGAGCCAGCCATCCGTGGCCGTCTTGATGCGGGTCTGCGCCTTCGCATATAGATAGAGGGTGAACCCCCATGAAAGCGCCTGCGCGTAGCCCCACAGCAGAGCATCGCGCACCGGGTTGTTGTCGGTAAACCACCCGAGAGGGAGCAGGCTTTTCAGCCGTTCGAACATGTCGCCTTGGTCGCCAACGCTCATTTAAGCCACCGTCACTGTGCCCGGTCGGATGACCTGCTTATTGGTTGCTGCCAGGTCAGCCGTGCCGCCGTTCAAAAGCACCGCTGAAACGTTGGTGATGGCCGGGGTGACGCCATATGCAATTGCGGCGAGCTGCGTATAGGGGAGGATCTGGCCGAGCGCCAGGCTGGATATGTACACCTGAATAGCGGTGACCACCTGGGCAACCACGACGCTATGTTCGACCGTGGAGTCGGTGGCGATAGTCATGCCGACGTTTGCTGTAACCAGCACCGGCGGGAACACTCCATAACGTGTAGTGAATGCCCTGGCCGATTCGATAGCGGCACCCGCGGTTACCAAAAATGACCCAGGTGGTGCCCCGCTTCCATCGTCCACCACCGCGCAGAAGTAGCCGTACAGAACGTTACCGCTGTAGTCCTGGTTCTCGGTCAGCGTGTAGCTGACGCCCTGCTGCATGGAGGCCAGCGCGTATTCGATGGAAGCTTTCGTACCTTTCGACAGCGACTGCGCCCAAAGCACAAAGCGCGCGCGGAACGGAGAGTCCTCTTCTTGGTCGACGCCGCCAGCGAACACGGCGAGGTTGGTCACGGTATCAATTCCGCTGATGCTGCCAACGATAACCGTAACCGTGCCGATCAGGGCGTTACCGGCAGCACCTGCAGTGCTCGCCACCACCGGAACAGTGGCAGACGCTGTGCCGGCCGGGATCAGGTATCCACCAAGATCGGCGCTGTACATCGTGTTGGTCGTGTCGATCGTGACCGTGTACTGCTGCGACCCGTCGGCTGAGCCAACGATTGAGCCAATCGGGATCAGCGCGGAAGCCGTGGGCGTGAACCTGGAATACGTGACGCTCCCGGTAGAGAAGCTCGCAGAAAGCCGATAGAAGCCAAAGTCGGCCATCCAGCTATCAAGGTCGGCTCCAGACGACGTGGAAGCGCGCGTGGTGGCCAGCAGCGTGACGATCAACTGCTGCAGCCACTGCAAGATGCTGGCGTTGCTTTCGGCGCAGGCGCGCAGCAGGGAGCCGATAGTGAAGTCCACAAGGCCGGCGGCGCGACCCTGAATCGCCGTAACCTGGTCCCGTACCAGCGTGGTGAAGTCCTTAATATTGAGCGATGCCATATCAGCGATTTACCTCAAACGAGAGCGTCACCGGCTCGCCAAGCGGCGCATCGGTGTAGCTGATAGTCACGGAAAGGGTCTCGTTGTCAGTCGAGACCGAAATGACCGGCGCCGGCTTTTTCGCCACGCAGTCCTCAAGCAGGATCTGCCCGCGAATCAGGGCGATGATCTCGGGGATGTTGGTCAGCGCGCCGACGTATCGGCCCAGGCCGGCGCCGTACTCTGTGTGGAACAGGTAGTCGCCTGGATTGGTGATAAGCCGCCGCAGGATTCGCTGCTTTCCACGCTCGATGCCTTCTACCGTCGAGAGGCTGCCAGTCGGCGACAGCGATAGGTCGCCGCCGGCGTAGTGATTCAGGTCTTTCATGGCACAGGCGCTCCAGATGTCCCGGTGCCCGGCATGACCTGGCTGGCTTTGTGAAGTTTCAGGCTGATCGTGTCGGCTTTGACGTCGCCACCGGTGACCACGATGCCTATCGAGTCGGTCACGGTGAGGGTGTGATCCATCGTGACCGGGCCGCCCGTAAACTGGTGGGCCGGGGCGTCATAGCTGATTGCCACGGCGGAATGCAGCGTGACGGTGCCGTCGGAGTTGAACTTGAGCAGGGAGCCGGACTGGTGAACCATCCAGATCTCACCGGACGGCACCGGCATCGGAAGATTCAGCGAGTTGGTGTGGCGCGCCGTGACCTTGCCGAGGTTCGGGTCGGATGAGTCGAACGAAACCGTCACCTCATCACCGATCTGCGGGCCGATCTGCACGCCCCAGCCGTTGCCAACGCCGGGGCAGTCAAGATTGATCCAATTCGTCTCGCGGCCTTCTGGCTGGATGGCAACCTTCACCACGCCATTGGCAGGGTCGTAGCTGGTGATGGTGCCGGTGCGGGGACCAGTCCCGTCATCGCCGAGGCGCTGCCTGGCCGCATTCATGAAGTCATCGATCATGATCATGGCTGCACCAGTGAGTTGGGGTTATGGTTCTTGGCGGTCAGGCTCATCGTGTAGCCAGCGTCAAAGCTCATCGATCGGCGCACGGCGTCGACGTAATAGAGCTGATCAAACCCCGAGCCCGTGCCTTCCTGGCGCACGATGGTGTTCGGCATGAGCAGGTTGTCGCCCGGCATCGAGCAGGACATGCGCATTTCGTGGTCGGTGATCTGCTTGTGGATCTTCTGGGCCAACTGTGTTGCCTGGGCTTTATCCAGGCCGTTGCGCTTGATCTCGTAGACTTGGCGCTTCGACGTGGATTGACCTGGGGCAATACCCTTTGCCGAGTTGTTCGGGTAGGTGGACTTGACCACCTTCCCGCCTTTGTAGGAGATGACCTGCACCGTTACGCCGAGCGCCAGGGTGAGGTCGCGCTCAAAAGTAATGTCGTCGGCCGTATTCGATTGCGGATAGTGGTAGGCATCCGGCTGCACCCAGCGGATCACGTACTGATCGGATGTCTGTGGGTCAAGTGATGGCTCGTAGTGCAGCTCGTTGCCCGCCACATAGACTTGAAACCCATCAATCCCAGCCAAGTAGGCCAGAAGGTCCCACTCAGTGCGCTCATCGCTCACATGCACATGGTCCCACTTCGTAATCCCTCCGACCTGGGTAGTCGTTGCGGTTACAACTGGGGTTAGCCCGCGGCGCGTGGCCAGCAACGTGGCCACCTGACTTGTGGTCAGGTTTGCGAATTTCTCGTTGGTCTTGTGATCGATGAAGCGGCTTGTGTAGTCCCGGCCGCTGATATTTACTTCAAATTTCGCAGGATGGATTGAAAGGTGATCCACGGCGCCGACGATTAGCTCCTTCCAGTCCTGCGTCCCCTGATTGATCAGGCCGGCCCAGATCGAGATGTCAATCGAGGTCTGCGAGCCCCACCAACTCATGGTGTTGTAGGGTGCTGGCAAATCACTCATCACCAGCACGGCCGAGAAAGTATCGGCTGAGTAGAAGGCGTTGCTGTCGACGTCGAACGAGTAGAACGGCACATGGACACCGTTCAGGAGCAGGCGGCCGACCACCTGCCGGACGAGTTGCTCCGTCTCCTTGGTATTCAGGTCCACTTATTCACCTACTGGGATTTTGATGGTCTGGATGCCGTCGAGGCGCGGGTCGGTGATGCTGTTCGCCGCGGCGATCTCGGTCCAACGGGACTGGTCGCCGTAGGCGTCGGCTGCGACTTTTTGCAGGCTGCTGTTGCTGGTCGTGACGCTCGACGTGCCGTTTGCCAGTGGCCCGGACAGGACGTTCTTCTGCATCCTGTCCAGCACGCTCTGCATCTGATAGAGCGGCGCGAGCTGGGTCAGGGCGGCGCTCTGGCGCAGTACGTTGTTGGCGGCGCGCGCTACCGGGTTGCCCGGCACCAGGCCGCCGAGGGTTGTGATGTCGTTCACTGACGCCCCAACCTGTGCAATCACGGACTGGACAATCGCCTGGGCGGCCACCAGCGGCCGGATCACCGTTTGCACGGTGTCGATTGTCGCGTTGGCGAACCCCTGGACCTGCGACACCGCGCTCTTCACGGTATCGATGGCAGTTGTCACGGCGCTGGAATTGATGATGCTGGCCAGGCCGAGCGATTCGCCGACGTCGCTGTTGATCAGGTTGTCGAGCGTGCCGGCCAGGGCGTTCTCGGTGACTGGCGTGTCGAGGCTCGACACAATGAGCAGGTCGATGCTGTAGAAGCGGCGGTAGACGTGCTCAAAGCGCTGGTTGAACGACTGGATCAGCACGCTGAAGTAGTAGCCGTCGATGCTGAAGGCCAGCGGTGCGCCGACGTCGCGCAGGGTTTCGAGTGCGGTCACCCGCTCCCCTGCCGTCGCGCCGGTCATCCAGCCAGACCACGACAGGTTGTCGTAGTCGACCCCAAGCACGTCGACGATTCGCTTCCCGCCCACCAGCTTGTGAACAACCATCTGCTGCTTGGCGCCAATCGTGACCGACTCTGGAACCTCAAGCCCGGTGAACTCCACGTCGCCCACAATCAAGCGCGTGGCGAACGGGTCCCCACCTGGGGCGAAGTTGTCCAGGAAGGTTGTGAGACTCATCGGTTATCCCCTTGGTAGTGCTGTGCTTGGGGTTCCAGGCATCAACATGCTGCGAGTCGGGTCAAAGCCCTGGGTGCCGGTGCGCGGCTTGGTTGCAGACTTGGTCATTCGGTCAACCACCACCTCAGCCACGCGCTTTCCGTCCATGTTCATCTGCACAATGATTGGGTCCTTGCTGTAATCCTTGGCTGGGACTGGGGCGACAAGCTGGGCAGCCCCGGGCACAGTTTTTCTGTACTCGTCGGCGAACGTGGTCTTCGAGATCTGCATCGACGCTGGCAGGATGGTGTTCGCCCCAGCGATTAGCGTGTTGAAGATCGTCTGCCAGCCGGTCAGGAACACCAGCGCGAAGGACTTGAACGCCCCGCCGATGTCGCCATGGAATAGCTGGATGAAGCCGGTCTTCATGTCGCTCCACATCAGCTTCAGCGCGCCACTGATCTCCGACCAGTTGTTCCAGAGCAGGAAGGCGGCGGCGGCGATAGCGGTGATGACTAGGCCGATCGGGTTAAGGAGCAGGAATCGACCTGCAACCAAAAGGAACTTTGCAAAGCCGGTCGCCCCCATTACGAGATAGGTCGCCATTCTGGCTATCCAGGGAATGAGTGGGGCAAGACCACCAGTCCCGACAAATATCAGTGCTTTGGCCAGCAGCCAGAACCCGCGCCCGGCGGCGATGATCATATTGATCAGGCCGCCGGTGATCAGGAATGCCGACAGCCCCATGAAGGCGTATGTCAGCGCCTTGACCTTGCTGGGGTTGGCGTCGATCCAGACGGTCAGGTTCTTGATGGCGTTATTGAGACCATCCACGGCCCTGATAGCCAGCGGGAGGATCACGTCGCCGAGCTTGAGCTGCAGGTCGAGCCACTTCTTGTCCAGCTCAATCAGCTTGCCGGTAAGCGTCTTTTTAGCGTTCGCATCAAGTTCATCAATGCCCGCAGCGCCGCTGTTCAGCTTGAAGTTCTTCGCGATGTTCGCCTGTTGCAGGTACATCGTCGAATAGAGCTGTGAGGCGGTGCGGTTAGTGAAGATAGCGCCGATTTCGTTGAGGATCGCCTGCTTGTCAGTGATCCCCTTGCTTGCAAACGCAGGCAGCATGACCGTCTGCATCCACTTCATAGGGTCAGAGATCATGATGTCGCTACCCGACACGGCGCCGGGCTTGATCTGCTTGATGTTGCCGACCTTGTCGTAGTCGACCATCTTCGGATTGAGCATGCCGATGCGCATCAGCTCGTTGGCGGCGCGCTGGGTGGTTCGGCCCTGCACCAAGTTCTGATAGGCCGACATCAGGCCCGTACCTACGCGGTTGCCGCCCATCTCCTGGATCAGCGGCTCCATGGCGTAGTAGAAGTTTTCATCCTTCATACCTTTGGCAGCAACGCCACCGGTTTTGATGAAGTTCAGGTACTCGTTGGCCCCTACCCGGCCGCCGGTTGCGGTCTGTACGCGCTGGACCATGTTGGCTTGGTTGGTGAATGCTTCCTGGCTGGACAGGCCGCCGCGCATCTCGATGACCTTCAGCATGTCCATGAAGGCTCGGTCTTTCATGGCGCCGCCTTCATCGCCGTACAGCGCGGCGTTGGCGAATTTCATCTTCGCCAGGAGCGGGGTCACCATCTGCGCTTCGTGGAAGTCGCCGAATACCGTCTGAGCGTCACGCAGCAGACCGAGGTTTTCGCGAATGCTGGTGCCGTAGGTGTTCATACCGCTGGCGAACTTCACCGCGTCGGCGGTGACCTTGTCGCCCAGGCCAAGGGATCGGAAGCGCTCCGTCTCGTTTTGGAATTTCTTCGCTTCGTCGAGCGGCCCCTTGAGCATCGAGGCCAAGCCCAGGCCGCCGGCGAACATCGCGGCGCCGATTGCGCCCTGCTTACCGATCGAGGCCAGCTTTGCATTCAGCTTGTCGACGTCACCACCGGTAGAGGCCAGGCTCTTGCTGATCATGGCCATGCCAGCACTGACGTGGTTGATCAGCGACAGCTTGACGGCGACGGAATACGCCTCAAATGCCATAATGAGCTTTCCTTTTGTGGTGTTGGATCACATGGCAAATAATCAGCGCACGTATCAGTGGGTGAATGGCCGGATTCAGGATATGGATGCGGTGGATGCGCCGAGGCGTCAGGGAATGGGCATCCAGACGGGCCTACTCGTGTTCACGCTCAGCAGCTTGGTGATGGTCTTTGCTGGCGGCGCACTGGCGGTGGTCGCCGTCGTCCTGTACTCAGTCCTTTTCGGGTGAACTATGAATAAATGGATTTTTCTGCTGTCTATAACTGCCGCTTCAATGGCTAGCGCTGCGGATATGAGCAAGACTTGCCTGGTCGCAACATGCAACCCCGGCGATAAAGCAGTCACATACTCGACAAAAAGTGATTTTTTCTACGCTTGCCAGACTAGAGAGCTTTCTGAATACACAAACACAGCAATTGGTATTGCGTCCGTTATGTATCAGCTAACTGGGAAGCTGCCAAACATCTCGCCAGAGACTGGGGATCCAGAGCTTGAGGGTGAGAATGGCGAGCTAATCGCCACGTTGCGATCCAGGGCAAAAGTTTCAACTTTTGACGAGGCGCTTCAAAGGTGCGAGATAGGCAAAAACAAGCAGAACGTATTGATTATGAATAACCCAGAGGACTCCCATTCAATCTGGGTTTCGACTCAGGGAAAGAACGCTTTTTGGATGCCTAAGGGCTTCCTAAATAAGCGCTAAATTTTTCCGTCGTACCCCAGTGATGCGTGGATCGCCTGCCCGCCGATAAGCCCCGCCACCGTCGCAGCACCCAGCGTGCGGCGGATGAACTCCTTGTTTGTCAGAAGTGCCGGCCCCATCACTGGGCGCGCCGGCATTTTTGGTGTGCCGAACTCGTGATAGACCATCTTCGGGTCGGTTGAGCCGATGACGGCTTCCAAGATGCCCGTGGTGTGCGCAACGCTTCCCTGCATTTCGCCGCTGGCGAGCAGCGGGGAGTCGGCCGGGTAGCCCATCTTCGCCTTGTGCTCTTCCGTAGACTCGGCCAACTCGGCCCAGGCCGGGAATGGGCCAATACCTGCCTGATAGTGGCCGATCTCTGCTTTTGCGGTCTGCTCAACGCGCACGGCGCACTTCTCAAGCCCAGCATGCAGACTGGCAAGCAATGCCACCTCTTGCCCGGCCATATGCAGCGCTAGGCTGCCCAGGTCTTTGAACTCCATGGCTCAATCCTTCTTGTCGAACTGCATGGTGTGCCAGTTGAAGACGCCAGCACCCTCAAAGTCCGAGAACAGGATGGAGAAGGCGAAGCGCTCGTAGTCTTCCAGCGGGCCGCATTCGAACAGGCGATCGAACGGAACCCCGTTTTTCACCAGCCAACAATCCCGGCGAAACTCGGGGTTCGTTGCTAGTTTTTTGCTGCGGCCTGCTCGGCGTTAAGCCCTTCCTTGAGTGCTTTGGCCTCGGCTTCAGCCTGGGCGGCCTTGTACTTTTCTTCGAAGTGCTCGTTGATGGCGTTCATGCCCTCTTCGCCCAACTCCTGCAGCACGGCTTCGATCTGCTTGTTGGTCTGCGGCAGACCAAAACCGACGTCGTCGATGTAGACGACCATAGCGGCCGGCAGCGCGAAGCCCGACATGTAGGTCTGGTTACCGGCAATTTCGCCGCCGACAGCCATCACGATACGACCCTGTTCCAGCGGGCCCAACTTTCGGAGCTGAATGGTGCGGCCCAGACTGTCGTGGATGGTGGTGAATTTGGGTTTCTGGTCAACGTGGACCGGCGCAGCAGATTCGGTAACTTTTACGGTAGCCATGGGCAAAACCTCTGGTCAGTGAGTCGTCAAGGAGCATGGCGTGCGGGGTGACGAGTCCCGCGCCCTGCCGGGCTGCCATGCAAACGGGGTTAGGAAACTTTTTGACGACGGCGGGCGGTGAAGGACATCGACTGACGGATCGTCTTGTCGCCCTCCTTCTTGCCGGCATCCTCAAGTTTCAGGATCACGTTGGTATAGCGCCACACGGTCTGTCCGCCGCTGACCTCCTGAATGGTTTCAGTGATCGTTGCCGGGTTCTGGTTTACACCGTTGTAGTAGTCGCTTTCGAACTGGGCCCACCAGTCATCGAGGGTCGAATCGACGCGCTCAGCCTCGAAGGTGCCGGTCCAGCCTTTAGGGATCATCAGCTCATCGGTTTGGCCGTTGAGCGGTGTAATTTCCTGGTTGGTGACCTTCGGTTTCGAATCGAAGGACATGATCTTGCTCAGCCTGATCGGGCCATTGGGGGTATTGATGTCGATCGCGACGTCTTTCCCCGTGTTGTATCCACCTTGCATGGCGTTCTCCAAACGAAAAACCCGGCGCTAGGCCGGGCTTGATAGTGGTTCGTCGCTTACGCGGCGCGGGGGGTGGCGGAGGCAACGATCGAGACGGACTGGCCGGCTTCGAGGTTGACGAGGAAGTAGCGGATCACGGACAGGTACTTGACCTGCACGTCGGCCTGCATGTAGCCCAGGGCAACGCGCGAATCCGGGTTGTTTGCGGCATCGATCTGTACCGAGAAAGCCGCACCGCCGTTGACGTCGCCGATCATTCCCTGATCAACCAGGTTCTGGAGGAAGCTCTCCATGGTCGACTTGGTGGTCCGGCGCACATCCGGGGTCTGCAACTGGCCGATCACACCGCCGAACGAGGCCGCGATGGTCAGCGAGATGAAGTTCGTCATCCGGGTGTAGTTGTCGCCGTTCACCGCCGAGTTGCTGGAGCAGTTCAGTCCGGAACGATGGCCGAAGTAGCTGCCGCCCGGGCATGGGTTGGTGATGACGTCCAGGCGCGCGGCGTTGATCGCGCCGATTTCGGCAATGCTGTACGGCTGCTGAGCCAGGTTGCGCTGAGTCGACACCGCGTTGGTAATCGACTTGTTCAGGGCGTTCTGGTGCGGCGACAGCGCTGCGATCTTGGCGGCGGAGAAGGTAGCCGGCGCGATCATGCGCTGCTGGCCGTTCACTTGGTCCTGCCAGTACACCCAGTCACCCGACAGCACCTTCAAAGCGTAGCTGTCACAGCCGGCGGTGGTCAGCGCGGTGGCGACGGTGGTGTAGGAAGCGCCGGCAACGCCCTGGGTGACCATGTAGCAGCCCTCGGACAAGCCGTAGGTCAGCATGGTCGGCCACTGGGTGCTTTCGGTGACGTCGACCAAGTTGGCGACCTGGGCGCCGGTGCCGCGCAGCGCGTACATGCCTTTGCGGGCCGAGCCGATAACGCCGTCCACGCCAACCAGCACGGCGTCAGTCAACGTGGTGTTGCCCGACGTGCCCGACGTGAACGCAACGGTCTGGGTCAGCGCGACCGGGGCCAGCGTGGTAGCGCCGACGGTGGCCACGACCAACTGAGACGCGCCGCGAATGCCGGATTGACCGTTGTTGACCGCGCTGACGATGTTCTGCCACAGCCCCAGGCCGGTGCCGGTGATGTTGTCGAACACTTCGGGCGACACGCCTGGCAGCGAAATGGTCAGCTTCCAGCTCGATGCGGCTGAACCGGTGGACAGGGTAGCGCTCAGCGAGTTGCCCAGGGTGCCGGTGTAGTACGCAGTCAGGGTAGCGCCAGTTGCGGCGGCAGTATCCTTGAGCGTGCTGGTCGCCGCGGTATCGGTGCCGTCGGTAACCCGCACGGCACGGATGTTCGAGGCTCCGGTCTGGATCGACACGGCGATAGCGGTGCACAGGTCGTACTTGCGCACGGTCTGAGTACCGAACTTCTGCGACGCATCACCGGGCGAGCCAATCAGCGTGGCGCTGTTCACTGGGCCCCAGTCAGCAATGCCGACGATGCCCAGGATGTCAGTGGCCACGCCGTTGATGTAGCGCGTTTTCGGTGGAACGATCTGGATGTAGAGATCCGGGGCCTGAAGTGCCGCCGTGTTCAAGCTGCCTGCCGGGTAAATGGGCATGGCGTCCTCCTAATGAAAAAGCCGCCTCAGTGGGCGGCTTTTTGTGTGTGGGTTTCGCTTGTTAGGCGTTGGCGACTTTCAGGACCTTGCCGTCGCAGTCGCCAGCCAGTACGGCGGCGACCTCATCGGCGTCGGAGATCTCTTGGCCGACCTGATAGTCAGCGAAGGCGAACTTGACAATCAGCTTGTACGGCGATGTCGCTGCCTGAGCCTTTGGGGCCGGCGCAGCGACTGGGGTATCTGGGGTATCGGAGTCCATAGCGGGCCTCAAGGGTTTCGAATGATTTCAGGAAGCCCGGTCTGGGCGTTGTCGATTTCCAGCACCGGCGCAATGGCCTCGGCCGCTTGCATCGTCTGCGTTGTTGCGTAATCAATCATGTAGAACAGGTCGACCCGGTACAGATCGGCCTTCTGGAGCTGGTCGGTCATCAGCGAGCCGTTGGAGCGGATGACGCCGAACGAGCCGTCGACGAAAGAGATGTTGTTGCTGTCGGACAGGGCCGAGTCGAGCGGGCTGACCACTGCGTCACGCGCTGCAGGGCTGTTGGCCCAGACGATGACCTGCACTGACTGTTCCTGGCGCTTCGTTTCCTTGTAGGCCGTGCCGAAGCCGCCGACTCTGGCCAGGACCGCATGAGCCCCTGTGAGCGTGATAACCGGTCCCGAGCTGGTCGCGCCCGGGATCAGATACGCAAGCGCAGTGGCTGCACTCGTGAGCGTGTCCGACTGCTGCACGGCATAGACATAGCTGGTGCCGTTCAGGTTGATCATGATGTTCTGGGCGCTGATCGTGCCGGAGAGGGTCACAGTCGACCCAGCGACGGTCATGGTCAGCGTGTGGACCGGTGCCGTCAGCGGAATCCATGAGCGGCCCAGGTAGCGAGTTGTGCTTCTGTCCTTGCCGTGCGGGTAAACGCTGATGTGCGCAATCCCGGCGCCCAGGTCGGCCTCAAGTTGTTCGGGCACAGGCCAGCCCGGGTAAACCCGGATCGGGAACCCGGCAACGCTTGGCTGCCCCGTTCCGCTCGTGTAGACCAAGGCCGCAATCTGAGCCGCGACCTGCTTCAGTACGTCGGTAAGGCTCGCCATTACGCCAACTCCCAGTCTTCAGCGGTGAAATCTTCGAAGCTGAAGGCATAGGGATAGCTTTCAGGGTCATGCTGGCGGTGAATAGTCAGGCCAAGGCCGCTGTATCGAATGTAGGCCTCGCCATTCCACGACTTTCGGAACGCGCAGGCCGCCGGACTTGACTGAAGGTGATCGCGAAACGCGCTTCCTGTATCCATCGTCACACCTGCGCCTGCATTGCGGTGATGCGCCAGCCCATATCGGTCAGTTCAGCGCTCGAAATCACGTATTTCCGGCCCAATTCGCACCGGATCACGTCACTGGTGCGCAAAACGATGCCTGGATAGGCGGGCATGAGGATCAGCCACCACGGCGTTTTCACGTCCAGCGGCAGCTTGGCGTCGTTGGTTTCGCCCTTCGTGCCCTGCAGGATGCTGGCGGGCCAGCCCTGCATGAGTGCGACCTCAGTCGCCCGAGTACCGCCCGAGTAGGCGCCAAGACCAACGCTTTGATCCTGGTGATCGCGCAGCACGCTCACAACGCGATTCGTCTGCACGCAGTAAATCGGCAGCGTGTCCTGCATAGCGGCGACGAAGAACGTGCCCTGCCGGCCGACGAGGAAGTCACCAACATCGAAGGTGCGCGCGTCGAACAGGCCCAGCCAAGTTGCCTGCCCGTACTTGTTCGGCGCGGAGTAGCTGAAATTCGTGGTGAACGACGCAGGCAGCGTCTGCAAAGCGGTTGACGACAGCGGGTTACTGGCGCTCGTGGCGCGAAATTGCTGGTAGTCGAAACCGATACGCTTGGCTGCCTGCCCGTACCCTTTGTAAATCTTGGCCTGGAGCTTTGTGCCGTCCATGTCACACCACCAGGGTCAAGCCGCCATCACCCAAGGCTGGGCCCGGGGGAATGCCGAGGAAGCCGCAAAGACGGCGACTCCATGAGTCAAACAGGCGATCACGATCGCGCTGCTCGTTTTTATTGTGAACCCACACGGCCGCCTGATCTGTATCGAGGTTTTCCCGCGTGCTGATCACATCAGTCTCAAGCAGGTAGAGGTTGGCCAGGTATGTGACCCTGATTACCGCCTCTTCCGAGGGCTGCATGTTGTTCAGGCGGAACTCAAGCGTGCCGTACTGCTGGTAGAACCGGTGACCGAATGCCTGTGTCGGCACTCCGCCAAACAGAGGAAACCCGCAGAATCGCCGAATATCTGTCTTTTCTGCGTCCGTGAAGGCCATGGTTCAGTCCTCGTATTCGATGCCATCCAGCGGGGCTTTACGATCGACCAGAAGTGCAATGTCTTCTGCATCGGTGACAGTCACGCCCGGGCTCCACGCACGGGTTGCGCCAGTGTCGTCAATGAACGCATACGGCGCAGTGAGCACAACCGACTCAGGTGGCGCGTCGTCTTTTTTTCGACCCATGATTCTCTCCAGTGGCCGGGGCTTTCACCCCGGCGCTTGATTAGGCGGACTCGATCACGACGGCGCGCTTGAAGTAGCTGTTGCTCGCGGTCGGAATGATGGTTGGGTTGGCGGTCGCATCGGTCGGCACTGCAAAGCCACCGATCCAGTACCAGGACTGGGCGATGATTTGTTGCAGGCGGTCGAGCGGCTCGCGGGTCACCATGCAGATGTCGTCAACCATGACTTTCAGGCTGTCGCCGTCGCCCACTTCGCTGTAGCCGATGCTGGCGAAGTCACCTTCAACCAGAGCGCCCTGGCCGCACACGATGGCGCGACGAATAGGCACGCCGCCCAGCGTCTGCTGGTAAGCCTCGGTGGTGGTGATGAAGCGCACGCCGAGCAACTCGATGATCTGGCCCTGCTTGTAGGTCTCGGAGCCGTAGGCACCGCGATACAGCAGTTTGAAGTCGCCGTCTTGGAACAGCTCCAGCAGGTGGTTGTCATCCAGGTAGGCGTTGTACAGACCGTTGATGGTCGGCACGTTGTTGGTGCGCAGACGGGCCACGGCAGACAGCACGGTCTGCATGGTCAACAGGTCGGTAGCGATCAAGCTGGAGGTGCTCGCGCGATTGGAGGCGCGCAGCACGCTTGGGCCAACGCTGGAAATCACGCCATTGCCCGCGGTACCGTCGGACACGCTGACGTTTGCACTGAAGGTCAGGACGCCCGACACGCCGATTGGCGCGGTCGAAACGTTGGAGCCGTCAGCCACAACGCCAGTCAGGGTGTAAACGCCGGCGCCGACGGTAACAGTCATCGGGGTGCCGACGGATACAGGCACCATCACGCCGTTGGCCAGCACGTATTGGAAGCCACGGATGTCATCGACAGCCAGGGTCAAAGCCGGTGCGCCAAGAGTGGTACGAACGCGGGTGTTACCGCCCAGGTACGAACTGAACAGCGCGTTGCGCGCCAGGCGATCCAGGGACTGAGCCGACTGCACGCCGTTGACGTTGGCGTTTTCCATGAACTGCTTCGCGATACCCACGCCCTGAGTAACCATGTTCAGGTCGATCGTGTCGCCGTACATGTTCATCGACAGGGTGTACTGCTCAACGGTCCAGCCGGACGGGGTCAGGCCGTTGTCCAGGTTGGTGTTGGTGGTCGGGTTCAGCGGGGTGGTAACCGGCGCTTTCAGGCCGCGACGGGTCTTGGTGACCGTCTCACCGACCTTGTTCGGGATTTCTTCGCGATCAGCGATGGCGCGGAAGCCGAGGCGGGAATGGATACCGGCCTGGAATTCGCGTTCCAGAAAGCCTTGCTGAATGATTGGCTGGAGGGCAGCCGGGAAATTGTTAATTGCCATGGGGCAAAACTCCTAAGGGTTCGATGGTGTCTTACCCCTTGGGCGTCTGGCCCCGGTGGGTGAATCAAGCGGTTAAGCCTTCAGTGCTGCGGCCTTGGCTGCGGCATATTCCTTGTCGTCCATCTCTGTGACCTTCTTGGCCACAGGCGGAACAGGAGAAGGCGGTGTTTGCGGGTTGCTGCTGCTGGTCGGCGGCTTGCCGAACAGGTACGGCTTCGACTCTTTCAGGCCAGTGAAAAGCGCTTCAGCACCTTCCAGCTTGCCGTCCTTGAGGGTTACAGAGGACAGATCGGCCAGCTTCAGGCCGTCTACGTCAACCATGCCAGCCTTGACCGCTTCGCTTTTCAGCTCCGCCAGCAAGACGCGCTTGTCAGCTTCGGCCTGGACTTCAGTCGTGGCTTCGGCTTTGGCCGCCACCACGGCAGCCTCAACAGCCACCTTGATGGCGTCGGCTTTGGTGGCTTCGAACGAATCCACTTTTCCGGTCAGCTCCTGGTTTTTCAGGCGAAGACCTTTGTTTTCTGCGCGCAGCTCGCTGACGTATTCGCGCGAGAAAGTCTGCGGGTCTTTGTCTGCGGCTGGTGTTGGCTGGTCGGACATCTGTCGTCTCCGGGTATAAAAAAGCCCCGATTCATCGAGGCTGTAGGGTTAATCGTTTGAATCAGGCGCTGGTGTCGGCTCTTTCGGCACCGGCTGGTTTGGCGGCGGACCACCGGTCTCAATGAGCCGGATTTCATCCGCCGGGTCTGCGATGTCGTAAGAGGGAGCCATCGACTTCACGGCCGTCTCTTGCGACAGCAGGCCTGCAAGCCTCAACACATCAAGTGTCGTGGCCTGGGTTTGCTTGTCTGCGTAGGTAGGGGCATACCACTGCGGCCAGCGCAGCGAGATGTCCTCTTTTTCGGAGAGATTCCCAAGCGGCCTGCCCTTCTTGTCGACCAGCGTGAAGACCAGCGAGGCCTTGACGATCATGTTCAACAGCTCGAGCAGTGCGCCTTCGCCGTAGCTGATGCGCAGCTTGTCGGCCAGCCAGATCAGGGACTGATTCATCAGCTCCATGGCGCGACCGGATTGGGCGGCGCTCAGCTTGTCAGCGTTGGAGCGGTTACCACCCGCGCCTTCAAGCGCGATCTCTCGCAATCCTTTGACCCACTCCATCACCGCGCCCGCAGCGTCACCGCTGATCTCCAGCAGCTTTGCATCGCCATCCTTGTCGGTGACGATGGCATTAGCGGCGCCTTTGATGACCGCGCCATTACCGCCGAGCGCAGGCTCTTTGATGTGCAGGGTCGGGTCAGACTGATACTTGAGCGCCCGGCCACCCTGGGAAAGCAGGTAATCGGACTCAATTTGTACGTCGATCGCCTCAACCGGAAAGGTAGGCTTGCCGTCGATATCATCACCGCCGGGCAGGTTTCGCACCCAGACAAGCGGCACGAATCCCAGCTTGTGACTGACGGTTTTGGTTTCATCCCTGGAGGCTTTTTCGCCTTCCTTGGCTTTGCTGACAGCCAGCGGCGCGTACCAGACCTCTTCGGTCGAGGTCCAGTCGCGCTGAAACCAGTATGTTTCCTTCTCTTCGACGGCGTAGCCCATGCCTTTCAGCACGTCGCCCTTCACCTTGAAGCGCTCGGTTACCATTTCCAGCGTGTCAGGCGCGTCAGCCTTCCAGAAAGGCGTGAGGTAGGCAGACGACATCACCGAAAAGAACACGCGATCACTGAGGACGCGCATCAGGACAGCTACCGAGCCGACCGACCCGCTCATGGCGGCCTCGATCATGACCTGGTTGAGCATCGACTCCTTGATGATCCGTGTCAGCGTGTCGCGCGTTTCTTCATCCGTGCAGTCGACAGCCGGGAAATGGCCCTCGGAGAACAGAAGCGACACCGAATCGCCAACTACGGTTGGGCAGAGCCTGGTGCGCGCCGAGGGACGCCGCTGAGACAGCGAGATGTATTCCCCGGCGTTGTTTTTCTCCATCGAGAACGCGTATTCAAGCTCGTCATACATCGTGCCATCCATCACGCGGTTAAGCGCCAGGATGTCAGCGGTGCGCCGCGGATAGTCAGGATCAGCCGGGTATGTGGCCTTGAGTGTCTTGAAGTCCATGCTATCGGCTCATGTGGGGCACGTGAGCGCCGTGGGTTGCGACTGGCTTGCAGACCGGGAACAGGAACGCAATCGGGTAGCCGGCTGCGTCACATGCGTGGTCATGGTCGGTTGTCTTGTCTGGCTCGCCGTGATCGTTGTAGGGCTGCTGCTCCAGGCACTCAGTGAGCGCTGGGCACTTATTGGTGTTGACCTTGAGGCGGCGAACGCCGGTCCCGCTGAGTATCTGGGCGTTGACAGCGTTGACCCGGTCCTTGACCCGTGGGTTGACGCTGTTGGCGCGGATCGTGAAGCCGGCCTGCTGAAGGATCGACAGGTCAGATACTGACGCACCCTTGCTGCTGGTGTTTTGGCCGCTGGCGTCCGGGTAGACTGTTACGTGGTGACCCTGGAGCAGGTAGCGCTCGCGGATCATGCGGGCCAGCTCAGGCGTGTCACGCACCTTGACCATCTCGTCAGCCGCGTGCAGCGCACCGTCTCGCATGACGTAGATGATCCCGGCCATGTTGTTGACGTTGAAGTCGATGCCGACGTGGACCGGCTCGCCAGGCTGCACATTCGTGTCGCAGTGGTTCAGCACCCGGGAGAACTCTGGGTACACAGCGCCAGATGTCAGGTTGACGAACTCGCCCTCGAGGTAAGCCTCGATCAACTGCGGCGGGTAACTGGCGCGCAGGCTGTCGATGTAGTCAGGCGGCAGGAACGGATTGGTGCGCGTTGGCGCCTGAACAATCTCGTATCCGGGCTTGGCGTCACGCTTCCATGTCTCGTAAACGAAACGAAAACCTTCCGGTGTCGTGTATACGCTCACCCGATTGAATGGGTTCTGGACGCCCTTGGGGCGCTGCCTGTTCCGCGCAATGATCTTGCGCCATGCGTCGGCAGCATGATCACGCTTGAGCGTGTCCAGTTCGTCCACATGAGCGCAGTACGACTCATAGCCAACGATCCGGGCCGGGTTGTCCAGTGTCCGCAGCACAAAATCGGCACAGCCGCCCGAACTGCAGTAAATGATGTTCTCTTGCTTGTTGTACTTGTACCGGATGCCGTAATCGGTGAGCTTTTCCTCGATCCGAGGCGCCAGGATCAGGCGCACCAGGTCGTAGGTCGGCTCATAGAGGGCAATCATGCCGGTCGATGCTTCGAAGCCGTCACGAATAGCGCAGTTGGCCAGGGTCTCAGTCTTCCCTGTACCGAAGCCGCCGACGAACGCCGGATACTTGCAGGTCTTCAGGAAGAACTCAGACTGCGGCGCGGTCATCACCATCTCGATTTCACGCGCCATTGGTGACCACCCTTACCGCAATGCCAGTGACAGGGCCGCCGCCAGACTTGCCGTGCTCACGCTCCTTGTCAGCCAGTTCAAGGCCACGCAATGCGCGCTCTTGGTTCTGGGTCATCAAGTACGAGCGACGAGCCTCCAGCGACTCAATGCGAGCAGTCAGGCGATCAATCAGCCCGGCGTAGTCGCGCACCTTGAACTTCTCTTCGGTCTTGGCCTGGTACTCGCCAGCACCTTCACGCTCAACGCGGGCTTCCAGTTCAGCCGTATCACCACGCTCAGCCTCTTGAGCCAGCGCGCGCATCAGCCTGATCCGAGTCAGGCGCAATTCATCATCGACCGAACCAAGCTCAATGCTTGGCAGAAGCTCGGCTTCCTCATCAGTCAGGAACTTGCTGTAGATGGAGCCAGGATGAGCGGCGTTCTTGTTGCCCCGCTGTTCTTTGGGGCCCGAACTCTTGCCGCCGTGTAGCTTGCAGCGAGAGGAACCCGGTATTGCGTGACGCTTGCATGGTTCCCCGTTGCCGCGCTTGGATGCGCCGCATAGGGCCATAGTCAGCCTCATTCATGGGGTTGGTTTTCACAACGACTCATTCAACGTCGTTCGAACGTCATTCAATGATCATTCGATTACAGAGCCTTCTTCGCCAACGCTACAGCCTCATCCCAGAACACTGGGATCTCATGGCCGAGGGCGGACAGGATGGTTTCGAGCTTGGCGATCAGGTCGGGCGCTGGGGCGGCGACGGGTGCAGGCTCGCTTACCTGGGCAACAGGTGCTGCAGCCTCAGGAACCACAACGACCGGAGCCGACGACGCAATGGCGGCCCGTACTTCAACTGGCAATTCGGACATGACTGGAGCCTCTACGAAGAGTTTCGCAATCCATGCGACGATTGATTTCAGGAAGTTAGGGGTTTTCATTCTTGTCACCGTCAGGCTGCGGCTGTGACAGCACACGGACAACAGCAACGCCGACCCCGAGAGCCATGTTGATGGCTGCGTAAATCAGCGGGTTGACTGCGCCCTGGAACACCGTCCAGCCAATTGCACCAGCATTCAGCACTGCACCGGCCAGAGCCAGGCGTACAGACCAGAGCTTGTGACAAGCAGCGACGTTCTCGATCAGCTTCATAGCTCATCCGCCTTGCGCTCAGACCAGCGCTTGCCGAGTTGTCGAACCTGATCAACTCCGAGAATGCCGACGAAGCCGGCAGCGAAGAATGCCCACCCGCTGCTTAAGCCGAACTTCTGCACCGTCAGGCCGACCACCATCACGATCAAAGCCCCAAGGACAGACTCGATAATCTGGCGGACAGGCTTGGTCTCTTTGCCGTCGTACTGAATCCGCAACCAGATCAGGAGGAACGTCAGGACCATGGCCAGCCCGTTGTCGCGGAGGGCATTCAAAACCATCGCCCAGAAGGAAGGGTCTTTTTCGGGCATGATTTTCAATCCGAAGTCCTCCCTTCTGGGAGTAGAGGAATAAAAAAGGCCGTCAGGTGGCGGCCAAACGCTGGGGAGCAGCGGCGAATAGATCAGCCCCGGCGGCACTCCCAGCTCAGAGCGAAGGGTGTGGCGGGGCCGAAAACAAGAAGGCCCCGATCAATATCGAGGCCCTGAAAAGGCACCGAGGCACTCCCCCTCAGTTGCTCAAGTTGTTTTGGCTCCCTGAAAGTTCTCAGATCTACGCCGCAGAGGCTTGAGGCCCCGTGCCTGGTCGGCCCGTAGGGGCTTGAACCCTCTTCCCCCGGTTATGAGCCGGGCGCATCAACCGTCAATGCTTCGGGCCAGATTTGGAGCGGATACAGGGAATCGAACCCTGATCGAAAGCTTGGAAGGCTGTCTAGCGACCTGCGCTACCCGCAATTGCGTGTCTTCCCACGCTGCCAGCCAAAGACCATCACGGCGTCGACACCCAAGTGCATCGATCTCGCTGTTCCTGTCTCGCGCCACCCTGAAAGCGTGTTAGGTCAGGGCGCGCGGGCTGCCGGTGTTTTTCCGTAGCGCTGCACTACCGGCTTATCAGCGTCCAGGCCTCCCGAGGGCTGCCCTGGCTGCAGTGAATTTTGAGCAATAAAAAACCCGGCGCGGTAGCCGGGCTCTTTTTAGTCAGTCCTACACACGCAGGAATGACAGGATGGGTATAATTTCTCTCACTTTCTCACTGTTGTCAATAGCTATGCCGCGTCCTGAACTAAAAGGCCTTCCTCTTCAAGAATCAACCGAACCTCTGCGAGCGCTTCCTTGACCATCAAGTTGAGCTCTTTCTTGATTCCGTCTCTCCAGCGATATCGGGTTGACTCGGGCGCCGCATCGATATCCCAAGTATTCATGTCGTAAAAGCTGTCGGGAAGAACGATCAGATCCTGATCCAGCGCCTCAAGCCTTGCGCGCTCCGACTTCCCAGCTGCAATCGCTGCGCTGATCAATTTATCGCGGCGAGAGTCATCGACCTCAAGAGGGATTTCCACCGTTACCGATGTTGGCCCTTTCCGCTTTGCTCCTTTCATCTTCGGGATCGACCAAGTGGTGACGGCCTTATGTACGAACAGCGCTGGTGCAGGGCTAGGCACCAGAGGGATGATGCCGGTGATCGCCTGCAACCGCCTGGCACGGCCAGTGCTGTACTTAGCGCCCAGCACGTCCCAGTGACGAGGCTTGAGCATGTGGTGCAGCCTAGCGGCAAGCCAGTAGTCAACCTGGGCTCTGTCCAAATCGCCGCCGCCAGAAGAGAGTGATGCAAGGCATCCGCCATCCTCTTCGCTGGGGTTGTAGAGCTTCTGCCATGCCTGCCCCTTAGAGGCGCACTTCTCGCCAGCGGCCAACGCTGCAACGACCGCTCCTGATACGCTCGTATAGATCATGCTGCCGCCCTCTTCAATTCTCTGGTCTTTGCCTGGTACTCAGCCTTGATGGCCTTGATCTCTTCGATGGTGTACTTGCGCACGCTCTGGTCAGATTCCAGGGCGTCGACCGCCTCCTGGCCGATGCGCGCGATCAGGCCGATCCGGTAGTCCACGGCATTGCCGGAAAGGAACCGGTTGTCCTGCTTGCTCTGTGCGTGGCAGTTGCGCTCATCGAAGCGCAGGTGCGGCGCTGAGCCGACGCTGCGGTAATGCCCTGCATCTACCGCGTTGCCGCTCCAGTCCAACGGCTTCCCACTGGAGATGCAGAGGTGACCGGCGGCCTGGTCACGGGCGCGGATGTACTCGTTGAACGCCTGCTGAGCCTCGCGCATATGGTCGCCGCGACTTTTCAGGGCCTCCTTTCGAACCTTGATGTCGGCGCGGCCAACCTGGGCCAGCGACTTGCGCGCCTTCGCCTCGTTCACATGCTTGATGGCCAGGCCGCACTTCGGACTGCACACCGCCTGCCCCAGGCGCTGAGGGACGAACGAGGCCCTGCATGCTGGGTTCTTGCAGGTCTTTGGCTTGGGTTGCTTCGATGGAAGGCTCATGGTTACGCCTCCATCACGGCGGCGATGAGGCATAGCATCACCGCTGCATAGGTTTGGCCGCCCAGGGCGAGGATCAGCGCAATTAGCCAAATCATGCTGCGGCCTCCCATTGCTCTGGCATCTGCCCTTTCGGCTCGCTCCAGATCACGCCCTTGTCAGCGCCGAATGCGTACATGCATTCGATCACGTCGCCCAGCTCGGCTACGGTCATGCGCTTGGTGCTTTCGCCCAGCATGACCACGCCGCCGTTGATGCCCTGGGCCATGCGGATCTCCTGGCGGGCAGCGGCAGTCATCAGCGCCTTCCAGTCCTCGCTATCGAGCTTCTGCATGACGCCATTGGCCGGCCACTCAACCTGGCGGGAGATGTCGCCCAACATCGCCCACAGCTTGGCGTTCTGCTCCAGGGTGCGGCGGGACTTCACCGGGCGGACGATCACCTCGACGGCGCCGGCGGCGGAAAGCTCGGTAGCGAACAGGTAGGCGAGCCGCAAGACCTCACGAACCCGCGCAGGGCCAGCCGACCAAAAGTGGCGGGGTTTGTGGATTACGTTGGTCATGACTTCGCCCTCCATGGCAAGAAAGCTGCTTCTGCGAGCTTCTTCATTTCGGCGAAGTCGCGGCGGTTTTCCCAAAGGATCACGGCGCCAAAAATAAATGGGGAGATGGGCAGCATCACCAAGCAGTAGACGCGCGCCGCAAACTGGTACTTGATCATCCAGGGCCGGATACCCTTCGGATTGAAGGTTGGGATATTCATGACTGCTCTCCCTGGCCCAGGGCGGCGTCGATCTGCTCCATGACCAGTTTCCGGAGAGGAAACATTGGCGATATGTGCCGGGCTCCATCGGTCATGCGCCGCACCTTGGCATCACGCATAAGGAATTCTCGGGAGGATGTGAGAGCCTTGCGCAGCCCCTCCACCTCACCCTTCAGCTCAGCATTCACCCGCTCGTAGGCTTCGTAGCCGGTGCGTAGGCCGGCGACTTCGGCCTTGAGCGCTTCAACCTCCTGCCACAAGCGGTCTGCAAGTGGGTCATGCCAGCCTGGCATCTTCTGCAAGCTGCGCATGTGCACAGCGAGCTCGGTAGATGATTGCTCTCTGACGTAGGTCATGGCTTCACCTCAAACAGCTCAGGATGTAGTTGGCGTGCTGGACCTGCCATCCAGGGGCGCCGAATGACTACGTGGAATCTCCACGCCCAAATCGATAAGTGATTCGCCCCTCGGCTACGCATAAAGCTCCTGCATGCCTGATAGCGCCATGGCAGGAAGGTGACCTTCAGAAGGCAAGACTTCGGCAGGGCCTTGTGCTTGACCGTTGCGTCGTGTGGCATCGAATGAATGTTCATGACTTCACCTTCAGGCCGGCAGCTTCTAGGACATCAACAACGTCACGCTTGCCTTGGCGATGGCCTTTGGCGTAGTCGCTTTGGGCGTCTGCGTATTCGCATTTTTCGGGAAGTTTGATCACTATCGCCCCGATAGCGGCATCAGCCTCGGCCCACACGGAATGGTCGGCGCCAATGTCCTCAAGCTCCATGTCGCACCGGTCTTCTTCTTCGCGGCGGATATTCCAGATTGCTCTCGCAACCGCTTCACGCATCTTGTCGGTCATGTCCGTTGCTCCGCTGCTTCTGCGATCAATGCCATGCGCTCCAGGCGCTCGGTGGCTTGCGTGGCCAAGTTCAGGTGGTCCGCCTCATCAACAACCGGGACACACACAAAAAGGATTCCGAGCTTGACCATCTTGTTTGCCAGCTCAATGGCTTGGCGTAGCTGGGCTGGGTTTGCTCGTTTCATTACTTGCGCTCCCGAGAAGCCAGCATTTCATCGGCAAGGCGATACGCCTGATCGGTGTACTCCTGCGGAGTTTGATAAACCTTCCGAACTCCTGCGCTATTCGTGTAACCCCATTGCGCATTGATCAGCAGGCCGTTCAAGGCGTGCATGGCGATCTCATCGCGAAGACGAACCAAGTCTTCAGGCGCAGGGGTAAGCTTTTTCACTGGGGTGCTCATCAGAAGCCCTCCTTGCCGCGCGGTGCTTCGCGCTTGATATTCATTTTTGCCAGCAGCAGTTCACGGGCTGACTTGCCGTCTGCCGGGATGCCTTGCTGAAGGATTCGCGCCTGGGTCTGCTGGTCGGCCAGCTCGTTTGCGAGTTCGAAGGCCGTCTTCTGGCTGTCGTGGCCGATGCCGGTGAGGATCTTCCCGTCCAGCGGCTGGCCTTCCTGGGCGCGGCGGATCACGACGGCGTAGTTGTGATCGAAGCGCTGGCGAAGGCCCTTGTCTTCCTGCTTGGCGGAACGCAGGTCGAACAGCCCGGTGGCGATGGCAGCGATGCGCACGCCTTCGTGGCTGCAGGCCTCCATCAGCGCCTCCATCCACGCCCCAGCAACCGAAGGCATGCCGAAATCTTCCGGGCCCGGCACGCACATGGCGATGAACTCACCCACGCTCGGAGCGAATGGCTTCTTGAGCTTGCGGCACTTCTGGATACCGAACTCGATCTGCTCCAGGGTGCGGATACCCTCGTCGGCGAACTCCTTGATCCATTCGGCCTTGGCGGCGTCGAGCGCTTCGGTGGACGGCCACGCCTGGCGCCACGCTGGGAAGATCCCGCGCAGGCGACGGAACAGATCATTCACCACTTCGGCCGTCTGTGGCGTCACCTGGAGCGGTTGAGCGTGATTGGCTGGCGGCAGGTTGCCCATGGTCGCCATCAGTTGGCTGACGGGCTTCATGGGCTCACCACAAGCCCTTCGGCCCAGGCATTGCTGTCGAAGTCGGGCTCATTGCTCTGGCGCGGCGTGAACTGCCTGACGTTCGACGATGCTGCTCGATTCCGATCGCTCAGCACCCACTTCACCAGCATCTGCACCCATTCGGCCTGGGTATTCACTTGGCCGCGCGGCTCGTAGTGGGCAGTGAATGCCCTGCGCGCATCTTCGGTGAACAGGTCCAGCGCTACGCCTGAGTGAACCGAGTAGGTTTTCAGCAGCTTGTCGTCCGGGTGCCAGTCGAGGGTCATTTCGCTGGGCATGCGAGGGTCGACAGCTTCCCGCGCAGAGAGAGGGTTTTGATCTTCTCTTCTCTTCTCTTCTCTGGTCCGCATTTCGTCCGCATCACTTGCGGACATTTTGCGGACACTTCCCGACTTTCGTGCGGTGCGCTTCCTCTCATTGTCGTTCGCACGGCGCTTGGCGCTTGCCCCGTTGTGCTCGTCAAAGCTAGGCATTACAAGGCTTCCAGCCTCATCGATAGAAGCCCACTGCACGTCGATCATGGCCTGCGTGAACCCTGGCCAGCCGATCACAGCGTCCATCGCATTGCAGTCATAGCCCGGCAGCACGCCATCAGCAGAATGAGTGTCGAAGATGCTCCAAGCGACATGCAGTCCGCCAATCACCCGCAACCTGTCCGCTTTCAATGCGGACACAATGCGGAAAACTTTCGGGTGGGTTTGGAGGTCGATTCGCATTTTTATCCAGTCTCCGGCCATTACGCGGCCTCCTTGGTCTTGGCAGGCCGGTATGCGTTGAGAGCCCGCAACGCGGTGTGGTGACGACGCTGGGCGTTGTACTCGGCCTTCTTGGCAGCGCGAACACGCTGGAACTGCGCCTCGGTGAAATTCATCACGGGCAGGAAGGCTTCGCTGTACGGATCAAACTTTCCATCAGGTCGGCCATAGGCCTCGAAGTAGGTGTCGTACAGCGAGCGCAATTCAGCCTTGAGGGCCTTTTTAGTGGTCTGAGCCTGGAACAGCTCAAGGGCTGTCAGGGCGGCTCGCTCGATCAGTTGCTGGTAGGTAGGGGCTTTCATGCCAGGTCCTCCTCGGTCGCCTTGCAGTGGCAGAACTGGCCGTCCCACGTTTTCTTCATAGGGAGCTTCTGTGCCATGTAGAGGTCGTGCAGGCGCTTGGCCCCCTCTTTCAGCAGGATCGGTGTGTACTTGGCGAAGGTATCCATGCCCTCGTTCGAGATATTGGTAACTTTCTCGGTGAGGTACTTGTCGCGGGCGATTGAGCCGACCCGGAACTTGACCGAGCGCTTCTCGTCTCGCTCCGAGTTGAAGATCCACTTGCGGGCCAGTAGCGCGTTGTTGACCTGCTGGCAGTTCACACCATTCAGGCGCTTGCAGAACTGCGTAGGGGTCATGCCCACCTGGAAGATGGATTCAAGGCTGGCGATCTTCTCGGCTTGCTGGTGATTTTCGACGCGCAACACCTCTGTTTGCTCTATCTGGTCTGCATAGAGACGCAGGGCCTCAGCGTATGAAGGGAGTGCGACCGATTTCCTGTTTTGAGCCTCAAGCTCATTCAGGCGACGAATCACCTTTAGGCGCAAAGGAACGCTATAACCGGTCAGCAGCAATTCGGTCAGCTCACGATCAAGGTGCAGATTTGAGGTGTATCCACGCGAATCCAGGTCTTCACGTACATGGCTCACATCTGAGCCATCCTTTTTCAGCTCATCGAGCATCTCTCGGATGTCACGGATGACGTTTTTGTGCAGCTTCCGGGTAAGGTCCGCAATTTCGGAGCTGGACATAGAAACTTCTCGCGCCACGTTTTGCGATTGCAGAAAACGTGGCGCGGATTCGTTAATGTTGACGACTGATTGGGGAATAGGCATTATTCGCTCCAGAACTGATTTGTAAGTGCTGCACGAAAAGCCACCATTGCCCGGTGGCTTTTTTGTGCGTCCGATTTACTGCTGGGTTGTTTCACTGGCAGATCCTCAATAGTCCCTGAGGGGCTAATCAGCCCTTGCGTCCTATAGAAGCGACGTTGCTCCGGCTTTTTGGTGGGCGCGTCATTCGATCTAGCGCCTCGTTCATGATCTTGGTGGTCAGCTGCTCAGGTGTGATGCCGTTCGCTTTGGCTAACAGCTCCAGTTGCGATTGGCCTTTCCCGTCAAGCCAGACCTCCAATGGTTTTCTTTCAGGCACAGGGACTCCTTGGCAACTTCATGCCACGTCTGTTTTGGCGTTAAGCTCTTCCATCATCTGGTTCAGGCCGCGCTCGAGGATTTCCCGGGCGAGAACGGCTTTCTGTGTGCGCTGAAAACGAGCCATCGCTGTCAGCAGGTCATCGGCCACCTCGTCGAGACGGACCTTTGTGGGCTTGTCGTGCATGTGGCTTGGGTCGAAGTGCATCGTTTTGCTCCTTTGAGCAGGCAAGGTGGGTTAGGCGGCTGTTCTTTTGGCGGACTGAACTGGAAACGGGCGCAGCTCTTCGGCGGTGAAGGAGCCGTCGCAGTGCTCTATCACGTACACGTCGCGGCCAACCCGGAGAGCCTTATTCAAGGCTCCCTGAGTCATGCCGAGCAGTACGGCAGTCTTTGTCTGCCCATTGGTTTCGGCGAATTTGGATAGCGGGATTCGGCTCATAGCCATTCCTCCATGGTTCCTGGAGGCAATTATTGCCTTGGGAATTGAAATAAATCAATGCCTGCGGAATTTGTTAGCTAATACCCACGGAAATACACTCGCCCGCCATGAGCAAAGAGAAGAGAAAGCTGGAAGACTGGGAGCTCGCAGAATGTGCGGCCCTGAAGGCCCTGGTACTCCAGGAGAACTTTTCGCGCCCCAAAGAAAAACGGATCACGCAAGAAATGGCCGGCGCCGCGCTCGGCATGAACCAGGGATCGTTCAGCAACTATCTGAATGGCCGACTGGCCCTGAACAAGGACATAGCGGTCGGCATTTACAAAATATTCGGCATACCAGCCGAGCTGTACAGCAAGCGCTTAGCTGAAGAAATTGCTGATGTGGCAAAGGTCTACACCGACAACGACTATCAAAAGAATGATCTGTATGCCCAGGCTAGCCCTGAGCACCGGATGGCTGTAGACGATATGGCAAGCAGGATGCTCGGGATGACAGAGGAACAAGCTCTGAAGCTCAAGCAAGCAATGGACTTATTGATGCCATCCGATGACCCAAGAAAAGATTGACTACCCGCCTCTGCTTCCTGGTGGAATCCACGACTACACGCTGGATTCTCTCAAGCCACTAACCGTCGATAAATTCCCTGATTCCGCCAGAAGGAAAGGTCTGTTCGGAACCCTTGGTATATACTTGGAAATGCTGGAGGCCACTGGATTTAAGGGTTCTGCATGGATTGATGGGTCTTTCATGTGCAACAAAGAAGAGCCCGAGGACATAGATCTGGTGTTGGTCTATGAGTCAGAATCTCTCGACAATATTTCTGAGTCTGCTAGGCCAGTCCTGAACGGACTTTTCGATACGCTGACCATCAAGACACGCTTTAACCTTCACGTTTTCCAGGTTCGAACGGATGATGAGCGAGGGGTCGAGTATTGGAAAAGGTTCTTCGGAACTCAACGAGACGAGGTGACACCTAAAGGTCTTGCCTCGATTGGAGTTAACCTATGACTGAGCAGGCAAATCGTATCGATTGGCTTGAGCGCCAGCTTGCTCAGGTTGACGAATTTATTGAGCGTGATTCGGAAGCGCTTGCACGGTCTCCGGGGAAATACTCGTTACAGGTGGCCCTCAATTCCTGGAAATCGCACCAGGACGAATTGCATCAGGAGCTCCGTCAAGCCAAGGCGAGCCTTCAACTTGAAGTTGTGCAGCTCCGACTGATTGGCATGCGAATGGATGGCAGTATTCCATTGAAGCTGCTCAGCAAGCTTTCTGACTCCTTCAATCGCGCACTTTCCTATGCGGCCTACCACCTTCGCCACGGCTCCAATCCAAAGAAAGGCATTCCTGAGAGCTTGGCGAGAGAGATGGATCTCAGGCTTTCTGATCTGGCATTTGGATCTACCCGCTTGATTTTCGCTGGGAATGTGGCTCCAGATATGACTGGAGAGTCCATCATGGAGGGTGCGCTTGAGCAGATATTCGACGTACTTAAGGCTCCTACTCATGATCGGATCAGGGAGCTGGTCGCCGTAATAGGGGTTCCAGCGACAAAAGCCTTGAGCGATATGCTTGGGGTTTTGGAGGCCAGCAAGATCGGCGCAGAGCTTTCCTGGCCGGCCCCTAACTCCAAGGTTTACCACTGGGGCGGCACCCTGGATGCGGTACGCATAACCCATGATAGGCTTTCCGCACACCAAGACATCAAGCCCGAGCCGACTACTCTTTTCGGTGTGGTGGCAGATCTTAAGGAAAATGGAACGATCTACGTCAGGAGTGGCAACTCCAAGCAAAAGGTGAGCTACAACCGCCAGCAGTTCCCAGAGATCCAAAAGCTCAGCCTGGGAATGCCAATCTCCATCAAGGTAATGAAGTACGTGCGGTACGTGGCACTGGAAGACAGAGAGATCATCACGTACAAGATGATTACCGAGGACTAAGCCCTTATCGCCTAAAGAAGCCCGCCAAGTGCGGGTTTTTTACGTCTCCAGAAAATATTATTTCCTCAGGCATTGACCATTAATAATTCCCCAGGCAATATTAATCCATCGAGTCACCCAACAGGGACTCGCCAGGGCCTCACAGCCCGCCGCAACACAGGCAGCGATGCCAGGCAGACGCCGAACGCTCTTTTAAAACCTGACGTGACCCAACGACGTACCGGCAACCCCGGTGGTGAGAAAGCTAAACCGTCGTCCATGCAGCCTCTGGATCGCTGCCGTACTCCCACATGTGAGTACGCGAAACCACGCAAGCCGGTCGGCGAAGAACACCGTCCACGAAATGTGTGACGCCGGCCAGAGATATGAATCGGGCGATGCGCGTGGTGGAGACCACAGATTTCCTCGATGACCTTGGCGACAGGGTCATCTGGGAAATCATTGAAAGG
This sequence comes from Pseudomonas extremaustralis, assembly GCF_900102035.1. Lineage (NCBI taxonomy): Bacteria > Pseudomonadati > Pseudomonadota > Gammaproteobacteria > Pseudomonadales > Pseudomonadaceae > Pseudomonas > Pseudomonas extremaustralis. The sequence continues at coordinate 6,496,326 of NZ_LT629689.1, read as the reverse complement.
GGAAAGGAATGAATATCTCAGTTTTGAATTTCGACGCCGGCAAGATCGACGTCAACCCGACTAGTCGCACGTTTATGGCTGTCTCGGCATTCGATGCAGACGGCGCAACGGTTCTGGAAAACTTCGAAGTTGAGCAAGTCGTCAATCACTTTGGTGTTGAGGCGCTGCTTGAAGAAATCGGCGAGCAGGTAGTTCGCCGCCACTTTGGTATTGAGGGATAAGCAAATGGCGCGTTTCTATATAGACAGCAGCCTGAGCAACGGCAAACGCCTCGACTGGCTCGTAGCACCTGACAAGGGCGACACCGCCGACAGCATCGTCATCGAGGTTCGCCGAGCGGCGATGAAGAAGTTCGGCGATGGCGTTTGGTTCAATCGCTGGACGCACCGTGTGGAGAGCAACGGCTTCGTGACTGTTCGGATGTATGCATGACGGACCTTTTCACTGATGCCCATCCAGAGCGGTGGGCATTGGGAAAACAACCGGAGAAACCGCACATGAACTTCGAGCGGAAAGTGGTAATCACGCTGGCCGCACACGAAACGTGCCTACAGCAGATCAAGCGCCTGACTCGCATCATCGGGGTGTGCATTGGGAAGTGCCAGAACGGTTACGACCAGATCGGCCCAAGGCCTGCAAGCGCCCATGACGACATCCTTGGGATTTTGCCGTGGCCGAATGGCGAGCATCACGAAATTCTGCACGACGAGCAGCACCGCCGCAAAACTCACATCTGGGGAGCGTTCCAGCACCGCGAGCCGTCCAGCTGCGGCTATGGAATGGTCGGGCTGCAGATCGATGAGATTGCAGACTTCCTCGCCGATCAGGAGTGCGTGCATTGCACCAGGGCCTGGCACTTCATCCTTGAGCGCAAGAGGGTCAAGAAGGACCTCGGACACCTTCGGCTGTCGATTCGCGGCCTGGGCAAGTCAGCGCTCAAGAAACTCATCCCATAGGTAGCCACTGCCTTCCCAGTGAGCGAACAACAGGAGATACGGCCATGAAGTAGATCAACGATTCACCCGCGTGGCGTAGCAAGCCTGAAGGCTTCGCCCATCACCCCAACAGGCAGCGGACAGCAGGGCCGACGATGTCACCGCGCATCGGCCGAAAGGTAGGCCCACCCCAAATGAAGAAGAACACCGCAGGCGAGTCCGAGGGCATAGCTGGCCAGACTCGACACATCCCGGGAAGTGCCGGGCGCCTGCACCCTTCCCCACCTCTATTACGTCAGCATTCCTCCCCCGCGCCCATCGGCAACCAGCGGGAGGCATGAGTGTTGACGAATACAGGTGAACAACCCACCACCTTGGAGGTGACCATGCACCACAGCATCCAATCGCGCCGCGACATCGTCGAAGGCTTGCATCAGCGTTCCCGGATCGCCACCGCCGAATTCTACCGGCTGATTGGGCGACCTGAGCCAGTGATCACCTTCCGGATGATGGTGAAGCCTGCAGGCCGCGACTTCTTTCATGTGGTGGACAGCCGGACCGGCAAGGTCATCGGGTTCCGCCGCAACCACAACGAAGCCTGCGCCCTCGCCCGGCGCTTGGAGACTCGCCATGCCAACCAGCTACGCGGATAGCGCCCAGGCTAGGGAATCCGACAGGCGCTGGGATTTACCGAGCTTCGGGAAGAAACAGCACGTCGACCTGTTCCATGAATACACGGCGGACGACCTGGCGGAACGTAAAGCTCGGCAACTGAAGGAGCGCGCAAACCTAAAGATTCGCGTCGGTGCAGCCATGGCGCAGATGGAGTTGATCTGCCCACCAGCGGGAGGTGTTGAATGAACATCGCACAGCGAGACCATCAGATCGCCGTGGGCTGGATAGAAACCGAGGTCGATAACTTGATTCGCGACCTCGGAAAACCAAACGCCAGTGCAGCGGCGCGGTCGTGCATAACCTTGGCGTTCATGCTCCGAGCCATCGACGAAGCCGAACACAGGTATTACCAAGCGCGCATCGACAAAATCTACGCCAACTACAACGCCTCCACATATACCGCCGCTTGACGGCGTAACCACACCACAAACACTTTCAATGCTGCGCCAGGCGCGGCGAGGGATCGTCATGTCCACAAATACTAAAAAAGCACCCGCACAAGAATCGCTCGAAATGGGCGAAACCGAAGAATCCAAGAAGTCCATTGCCCCAGCTGTCGCAGTCACCGACATCGCGGAGTATCGGCCGCACGAGGAGCAAATCGTGCGCCTGGAAACAACTTACGCGAAGCTGGTCGTTGACTGCTCGACGAGCGAAGGCTTGGCGAGCGCGAAGGAAGTTCGCGTCGATATCCGCGATGTGCGCTACGCCCTGGATAAGACCACCAAAACCGCATTGGTGCCATATCAGCAAAAGGTCAAAGAAGCTCAGGCTCGCGTCAACCAGGTAAAGGAGTTCGGCGAGGCGCTGAAAGATCGAGTCTTGGCAATCGAGACTCCTGTTGACGAAGCAATCAAAGCCGAAGAAAAACGCGTAGCTGATGCCAAGGCAGAGCGCGAGCGTGTCGAGGCTGAGCGTGTCGAAGCCATCCGGGCCAAGATTACCCGCTTCAGCTCTGTCGCCGCCGCATACGCAAGCCGCAGCGCTGCCGACGTCGCCGGAATTCTGAAAGGCGTTAAGGAGTCGGTGATCCTGCCCGAAGAATATGGCGAATTTGAAGCCGAAGGCACCATCGCTCGCGACAACGCCATTGAGCAATTGGAAGCGCTACACAAGGCTGCCATTGATCGAGAGGAAGCTGCTGCCAAGCTGCTGGCCCAGCAGAAAGAACTGGACGAGCTGCGCGAGAAGCAACGACTCGCCGACGCAGAGGCTGAAGAGCTGCGCAAGCAGCGCGCCGAGGAAGACCGTCTGCGCTTGAAGAAGCAGCAGGACGAGTTGGACCAGCAGCGCCGCGACATGGAAGAACAACAACGCCAGCACCGTGAACGTGACTCGCAGTATCAGCGCGATCAGGAAGAGCTGGCCCGTCTGCGTGCCCAGGCGGCTACGCCCGCCCCAGCAGTGAATGTCGTTGCGGCTCCAGTGATTGCTGACCCAGCACAAACGGTTGTAGCGGAAGTTGATCCGACCCCAGCGGCGGACGCATTCGCTGACTCGAACATTCCAAGCGCCAGCGAAGTGGTCGAGGTCGTAGCCATGGCCTTCTGCGTCACCAATGACGAAGCCTCTGCCTGGCTTCGCGCCATGTCGTTCTAAAGAACCCTGAAACCACCCCGGAGGCCGACCAAAGTCGTCGGCTATGGAGTTAGCAATGAGCGCCCAAACCCAGATTTCTACCGTATCAATGGACACCAGCCCGACTGGGCTGATCCTCAACCGCGACAGCATGCAGTCGATGACTGAGCTCGCGGGCATCATGGCAGGGGGCAAAACCACGCTACCGAAGCACTTTCACGGCAACACCGCTGACTGCATGGCAGTGATCATGCAGTCCATGCAGTGGGGAATGAACCCATTCCAAGTGGCGCAGAAGACCTTCATCGTTAACGGCGGCCAACTGAGCTATGAAGCCCAACTGGTCAACGCGGTCATCACCACCCGGGCCCCGACCATTGATCGAATTCACTACGAGTGGTTTGGCGACTGGGACAAAATCATTGGCAATTTCCGCGAGATCGAGAGCAAAAAACAAACGGATGACCACGGGCAGCCAAAAAAGTATCGCGTCCCAAACTGGAACATTAATGACGAGAAAGGGTTGGGCGTCCGCGTTTGGGCTACGTTCGTGGGCGAGGATACCCCACGCGAACTGACCACCTTGATGACTCAGGCACGGACCCGGAACTCGACGCTGTGGGCAGACGATCCGAAGCAGCAGATCGCCTACCTGGCCCTCAAGAAATGGGCTCGCCTGTACTGCCCTGACGTGATCCTGGGCGTGTACACACGCGAAGAGCTGGACGACGGCTATACGCTTCCGGAAACAGATGTTACCCCGAGATCTGCCAGCGAAAAGCCTGCTGACGTAGGTGCCGCTTCAGTACCCCAGGGCGACGCAACAGATGCGGCCTCCGACCTTTTCGAACAGCTGAAAAAAATCGCTCAAGATCAGGGCATCGAAGGCTATGAAAAAGCTTGGAAAGCCCTGAAACCACAGCAGCGCGGCGCCATTGGCGTGACCCGTCACGGCGAACTTAAGGCCATTGCACAAACCATCGACGCCGAGTTCACAACTGTCAGCGATAGCGCCGACGCTGCTGCCGACGTCGATAGTCAGGACGATACTCAATGAACGCCTCTGTAGACCTTCAGCGCACCGAGCAGTGGCACCAGGACCGCAGCGGGCGACTCACCGCCAGCCGATTCAAGGATGTTATTGCATGGGGCGACCGTGACAAACACGGCAAACGCAAGCCGCTTGCGGCCCGTACCACCTACATGCGCGAGCTGGCTTTTGAGCGCCTGGCCAACCGATCGAAACATTCGGTCAGCAGCAAGTCGATGGCCTGGGGAACCGAGGTTGAGCAGTCGAGCCACGACTTCTACGAAATCCTGACTGGTAATAGCGTCATCAAATCGGGCTTCGTAGTTCATCCAAAATACGACTGGCTGGGCTGTTCGCCGGACGGATTGATTGGCGAGGACGGGGGTATTGAGTCGAAATGCCCATTCAATGAGGCCGTCCACGTCCGCACCTGGCTTGAAGGCATGCCCGAGGAACATAAGCCGCAGGTTCAGGGCTGCATGTTCGTCACGGGCCGGGAGTGGTGGGATTTCCTGTCATTCGATCCACGCCAGGATGAAGACTGCCGGCTGTATATCGAGACCATTGAGCGCGATGAGGAGTACATCGCGATGCTTCATCAAGAGCTGGTCCAGTTCAATCTGGAGCTTGGCAGGATGGTTGATGAAGTCGCGGACAAAGCCCGGGCGCAAGCCCATCGCCTAGGAGCCTGATCATGATCAGCAACCACCTCAGCCTGGTCGAGGCACTACGGCCAAAAGCCAATGAGCTGGCGGCCCAGGTCGCCGAGTTTGTGGCGGCCGGCGGCGAGATCGAAGAGATCGAACCTCCCCCACCACCGAAACCCGTCGTATATGTACCCCAAGAGCCGCCGGCACCGAAGCCGTTTGTTCGGCGTCGAGTTGAGCCGGTCGCGCCGCCGCCGCCCACTCCACTGGAGATTCAGCAAGAGCAGCGACGCAAGCGCGTTGAATGGGTGATGGAGCTTGCTCCAGACCACACCCAGAGCGAAGTGATCGACATCACCGGAATCGGCAGGCGAACCCTGCTCAGTATGTCGAAAGAGTTCGACTTCAAGTTCAAGCGGTCCTCACACGGCGGGCACAACAGCCCCGGATTCATCAAGGCTGCCGCCGAGCGCGAAGCATCCTTGGTTGAGCGGATCAATGCATTCAAAGAGCTTGGAATCAGCCGTCGCCGTCTGTGCGTGAAGCTGCACATCACCGGCACCACGCTGACTCGAATCCTTGAAAAGTACTCGATCGACTATCCGAAGTCTCGTGCAGGCGGCCAGCGATGCGCCGCGTGAGTCGAGTCCAGCAACGCAAGCGTCAAACCTGGCTCGCACTGCCGGCCAGCGGAATAGAAGAGGTAGGCCATGGCTGTGACCCAGGAAGAACGAACAGCCAGGCTGGCCGAGAAGCGGAAGGAACTGGGCGAGCAGGAATTGCGGCACACGGTCCCGTATGGCACCCGGCAGATGCTCGACGAGCTGATGCTCTGGCGTGAGATCAAGGAAGTCGGCGAGGCAGTGCAACTGCTGGTGCGCAACGCCAAGGCAGAAGATCTGCCGCCAGCAGCACCCAAGGTAAAAGGGCCGTCCGACATCATCCGTCACTACTTCCGCCAGGGAATGCGTGACCGGCTGGCAGCGCTCACCGCTGAACTGGGTGAGACGAAAGACCGAATAACCATCTGGCGACTGATCGCATATGCCCACTCACTGGGCGCGGAGAAGTCCGCCCCTCTATTCGAAATTAAGCCCCACGGCTACGAGATAACAGAAAACGTGGCGCGCAAATTACGGCAAGCGGGCTTCGCCGAATCGCTCCAAATGAACGCCGAAGACGACGGCGACGAATAACCCACCCTACTCGCTGCATCCGGTAACGCGGAGGGCGGCGCCTGACTGGAGATAATCCATGAGCAACTACATGTACAAGACCACCGCCCCGGCTGTGGTTGCCGCCGTCATCGCCTGGGATGCCAAGCGCTCAGCCTGGAATACACAGCGCGCCAAGCTGGGCCAGGTGTTCGGCGGAGAAACATCTCCGATGCGCTCAGGCAGCCGCAGCTATGTCGGCGGAGTGAAACTCAGTGCAAGCCGTGATCTTGACGTGCATTGGTGTCGCCCCGACCAATATGGCTACCGCGCGCTTCGCTCCAGCGCCAAGCCAGCGAAAGGCACCTCGAAAGAAGATCGCGCCGCGCAGGTCGTCGAGCACGAGCGCTTGGTCACGCTGTGGAAGGAGCATTGCCCCGCCAGTATCGACATGGACGAGGCCTGGGAGGCGATCGGCCTGAACCCCGGCGCGCTGTGGATGTTCGGCGGCGTGTTCTTCGAGCTGGATGGGGTCGTTTACCTGAACCTCGGCCTCAGGCTTGAGGATGGAAACGAGAACATCGAGGGCGCCACCGAGATCCTCGGCAGCGCGTTTGAAACGGCACGGCAGACAGTCCTGGGGCAGCGACAAGCAGCCTAACGCCTATCAGCCGTTACCACGCTCATACCAAGCTGACGCTTTCTCAAGTGCCAGCCTTTCAGCATGCTTGACGCTTTCGAAAGGCCCATTGATCGTGCCGATAACTCTGTCGCCATCGTCATTCACGGTCACATAAACCGAGATAGGTATGGGGTCGTTGTCTGCGCCCCAGGTTGGCTGAGCCATCACCTCCTTGCCTTTTCCTATTCCGCTTTCGATGGTGAGGATGTTGGTCCATGGTCGATCCACTGCGGTTTCATAACTTCTCCTTAATCCGGCTCCATGCCGGTCACCCGTAATACCCCATCAACGAATCACGCCAGCCGGCGAGGCAGGCGCACGCTTGGAGATAACCCATGCAAGCAGTCATCTACGCTGGCCTGCGTAACGGCGAGCGCGACCAAAAAATCCACGACGCCCTCCTCTACAAGCACGTTGTTGAGGTCGCCAAGGATTTTCATCTGGCACCGAACACCATCCGCGCGGCGGCAAAGCGAATTCAAAATGCTGTTGTGTTCGAGCTCTGTCTGCTAGGGGGGGGCAGCCAACGCCTATCGGAAAGGTAGCAGCTGATTGTTTCCGCAAGGCAGCGCTCGGCGCCTACCGAAACTACCACGGCACCTTCCGCAACCTTGAACTGCCGTGCTGGGTGATCACTGACGGCACCAACCGAATAGAAGTGATGGAGCTTCGCAAGATCGATACCGGCGAAGTTTCGCTCTAATTACCCCACTCCACCGCCCGGGCATGGCCCGGCAAGGACTCCCCGTGATCAACTTGTTCTGGCGCATCGTCGCCAAGCTGCTTGCGCGCCCGGCGGTCGCCGCCTGGCTCATCACCCGCGCCAAGCGCACACCGTACCTGCACATCATGTCCGCCGACGGCGCCGAGATGTACATGGGCCGCTGGTGGCTGTTCAACCCCTACTCCCGCGAAACCCACAAGCCCGCGCTGTGGTGGTGCCCATGGTCGTTCCGCGTGCACCACATCATGCGGCACGACGAAGACCGGGATCTGCATGACCATCCGTGGAATGCGCGCACGATTATCCTGCGCGGCTGGTACACGGAACAGCGCTTGATAGAGGGCTTCGATCAGGAGCTTGCGGCGCTCGGCTACAGCAGCTCGGCCCAGGCCACGGAATACATCCATCGCCAGGCTGGTGACACTGCCCGACTGCGGCACGGCGAGTACCACCGCATCTGCCAGATTTCCCCCGGCGGCGTCTACACCCTGTTCATCACCAGCAAGTGGCGCGGTGACTGGGGCTTTCTGGTCAACGGAGTGAAGGTGCCTTGGCGCACCTACACAGGCACAGACAATTGAGGTTCTGAGCATGAGCAAGCCAATTCAAACGGTTGAAGAACTGGACGCAGTGCTGCACTGGCGCGGCAAACACGCGCTCGCGATCAAAGAGCGTGACGCCCTGCAACAGCGCCTGACCGCTGCCGATCAGGAGATAGATGATTTGCGGGCTGAACTCAAGGCTGTACGCCTGGGCCCCTGCAAAATGATCGTCGGAGACGAATTGCCATGACCATCAATCAAACGATTTACGGCGTATCGCGTGAGCTTATTGAGCACGCTATTGAGGCTCTAACTCATCACCTCGACCAGCATGCACCTATGCAGGTTCCTCCGTCCAAGGCTGACAGCGACTTGGTTCGGGAAGAGCTGCGCGCCCTGCTGGATGCTGAATCGGCACCTTGCGCAAAATCGCAAGTTGAAGGTAAGCGCGAGCGTTTTCAGAAATGGGTGATGGCAACCAAGCACCCGGTCTTCGGCTTCCTCGATGGTCGATCCCTGGCCCGTGGCGATGATTGCACCGGTTACGCCGACGAGTATGTGCAGGGCCTGTGGTTTGCTTATCTCGAGTTCGGCGCCGAGCAGCCCGAGCCGGTAGCGGTGGACGTGCTCAACACTGGTTTCTACACGACCGAATCCGGCGGCGGAAAGTACGCCATCAACATCGGGTTTCGCTCGATGGCCGACATGCAAGCCGCCGACGCTCAGTTGCGCGAGTTACTCAAATCCCGATAGGAGTACACCCGTACTCTTTTGACAAAAGCCGCATTCGCGGCCATGGAGATACCATGCCCGAAGAAATATGGAAGGTGCTGCCCGGCCACGAACGCTATGAGGTGAGTGACGCCGGAAATGTTAGGTCAGCAGGCCGCTATGATTATCTCGGGAAGTGGCGAGATCCAAGGCTGATGACCAAAAAGCGCGACAAGGATGGCTACCTATCTGTGATCCTGGCGGGTAAAGACATGCGAGTCCATCGGGCAGTTGCCCTGGCATTCCTTGGACATTCCTTGCTGCCCCATGTTAATCACCGAAACGGAATAAAATCCGACAATCGCCTGACCAACCTTGAGTGGTGCTCCATCAGCGATAACGTCAGGCACGCCATTGATACCGGCCTGATCGTGTACGGCAAAGACTTGAATGCCAGAAGATCAAAAGGCTGGATTCAGGCGGAGAAGTCGGGATTCGGCCTGATGCTGCGAGGCCGGCAAGACCTGATCGCCGCTGGGATGAACCCTTCGACTGTCACCTCCTGCCTTAAGGGCCAGCGCAACACGCACCGTGGATTCACGATCACCCGTGTAACCCCGCAAAATCTGTAACCCCCCCTTCAAAGTCAGCCGCTATAGCGGCAAGGACGACACATGTCTGAAATAAAGGAACGCCCGATCCTATTCTCGGCGCCGATGGTGCGCGCCATCCTGGAAGGCCGGAAGACGGTCACGCGGCGCGAGGTGAAGTGTCAGCCCCACTCGAAAGCCGATATCGGCAGCTATGGCCTGGGCCAGCCGTTCATTCGCAACCCCGATGTGACAAAGCCTAATCCGGAGTGCCCGTATGGTCGGGCGGGCGACCGGCTGTGGGTGCGCGAGACCTTCGCCTTGCTCGGTAACGAGGACGGCTGCTGTATCGACTGGCAAGACAACTTGGTCAAAGGCGATGAGCGAGGTGCGGCACGGATCTACCGGGCAAGCTGTCCGCCGGGCGACTACGGCCTGAACCAGATCCCAGCGAAAGCGGAATGGAAGCCAGATACTGAAGCTATGGAGTATGACGGCGCATGGCGTCCAAGCATCCACATGCCGAGATGGGCCAGCCGCATCCTGCTGGAGATCACCGACGTGCGCGTCGAGCGGTTGCAGGACATCACGCCAGAACAGGTAACCGCTGAAGGCGTGAGCACCCGCGGTGAAGCAATGTGGGGAGGTCAATGGTGGTTAGATGCGCCTCAGCAGGCTATCGAGGACGCACGAAAGGACTTCGCTGATCTTTGGACTTCCACCGGCGGCGATTGGAACGCCAACCCATGGGTCTGGGTGGTCGAGTTCAAGCGGGTGACGCCATGATCGCCACCCTCTGGTTCGCCTACGTCTTCATCTACAAGGGGCCCAGGCCATGAACGACCAACAGATTCTTGAATTGGCAGCAAAGGCGGCAGGAATCGGCCCTGTTCTCTGTTTTGAATCGGCGCGGAACTGCCTTCGAATCGGCGATAGAGAAAGCTATCGACTGTGGCGACCGCTGGATGACGATGGCGACGCCCTGCGGCTGGCAATCAGGCTCGGGATCTGCATCGTCTTCATGGAGGACCACGACTCAGTTGGCGCGGAGCACTCGCGACATGGCGTGATGATCATTGAAGCGATGGACGATTTCGGCACGCGCCGAGCAATCGTCCGGGCAGCCGCCGATATCGCCAAAGCAACAGCCTAACCCCAATCCCCCTACATGCCTGCCGGTGAGCGGCGGGCGCGCATCTGGAGATAACGCATGAGTTCAATTGCAAAGCAGGCATTTGGGGAGATCGTAGAAGATGTGTCCGAATTCTTCGCACCGATGTCGAGCGACCTTGTAGATGGCCTGCTCGGCCAATACGGCGCCGCTCGCCGGAACATCGAAGCAATGGCCGAAGCGGTCAGCGACCCCCAGCACGCCAGTGTGCTGCACTACTTCATTAGCGGAAACGTGAAAGAGCAGCGCTACAGCATCCCGTCGACCGTAGAAACCCTGTTCAATCTGGAAGGAGCCGTGGGCCAGCTGAATGGCGATTTCTGGAATAGGGCTCTGCGCCTTACCGACGTGTTCGACTATATGCCCCAAAAGCGTCGGGAAGAATGGCATGAGCAAATCAAGAACCCGCTGGGTCGTAAGAAAAACAAGCACAGCCAGGAAGCTGAGCTGCCAGCGCTGCCCGACTTCGAAGAGAGCACCGTGCGCGGCACGCTGTCAGGCCTGCTCTCGAGTCGGCACAAGTTCTTGGCCGAGCGTGTTGACGGCATCTTTCGCGCCCTGAGCCGGACGCACGTGACCAACCGGCCAGAAGGTTTCAGTAAGCGCATGATCATCGCGGGTATTAACAGCTGGGGCACTTCTGGCCAAATCAATGACCTGCGCTGCGTCATCGCAAAATTCATGGGTCGTGAGGAGCCGAAGCACGGCGCAACCGATCCGGTGATAAAAGCTGCTGGCCGGCACAATGGCGAGTGGATGGCGATCGACGGCAATTCACTGCGCATTCGCGTCTACGGCGGAGTCGGTACAGCGCACCTCGAAGTGCATCCCGAGATGTCCTGGCGCTTGAATGCGATCCTTGCCAGCCTATACCCGGCAGCAATCCCTTCGCAATTCCGCGAGAAGCCAAAGAGCCGCAAGAAGGTCAAGGATTTCGAGCTCTTCGATAAACCGCTGCCGCATGCAGTGATTGCGATGCTGGCGGAAATGCGAGACGTGCGAGAACGCGTTTTGCCTGAGTGGCCCGAGCGCCACATCGACGTGCCGATGGCGAAAAGCTTCGGCTACGGTGAGAAGGACAAGGCCGCCCAGGCCGAAGCCGAGAAAGTGCTGGCAGCAATCGGCGCGGTGAAGGTAAAGCACTATTGGCAGTTCGACTATCACCCTGGCGAAGTGCTTGACCAGATTGTTTGCTCTGGATGCATTCCAGATCAGAAGTCGCACCAGTTCTACCCAACCCCTGAAAGCGTCGCACTGGCAGCTATCGAACTTGCCGACATCCAGCCAGGCCACCAATGTTTGGAGCCAAGCGCTGGGCTTGGCGGCTTAGCTGACATGATGCCGAAGAGCAACACCGTGTGCGTTGAAATCAGCGCACTACATTGCGAAGTGCTCAGGGCCAAAGGTCACCATGTCGAGTGTGCCGACTTCTTACAGTGGAATGTCACAGGCAAATACGACCGTATCGTCATGAATCCTCCGTTCAGCGAGGGCCGCTGGCAGGCTCACCTTGAGCATGCCTCATCGATGCTAAAGCTCGGCGGGCGATTGGTTGCGGTGCTGCCAGCCAGCGCAAAAGGAAAGGAATTGCTCCCAGGGCTCACCCATGAGTGGACGCAGATCTACAGCAATGAGTTTTCTGGAACCAGCGTCTCGGTAGTGATTCTCACCGCCTACTCCGCATAACTTACCCACCTTCTGCCGCCCAGCGCGGCAAGGACACCAAATGACCATTAATTCAGCGCGGCCCGGAATGGGCCGTGGAGGAGAGCTATGAGCGGGCCAGTCAGATACAAGACCGTCGAGCAATTCTCGCGAGAGTCTGGCTATACACCAGATGCCATCCGCACCAAAATTCGCGACGGCATTTGGCCGAAGCACGCCGTCTGGAAGAAAGCTCCAGACGGCCGGGTACTTATAGATGTTGAGGGGTATTACTCATGGGTAGAGATGGGGGAGGCGTCCGCGCCGCGTCTGCAAGTAGTATCGAGATCACATTCCAATACCAGGGCGTCCGGTGCCGGGAGAGGGTCCAGCTCAAGCCCACCGCCGCTAACCTGAAAAAGGCTGAGCTGCATAAGGCCGCAATTGAGCACGCCATCCTCGGCGGCACATTTGATTACGCCAAGACATTCCCAAATTCAAAGAAGGCCATGGCTTTCAAAACGCCGGAGGATCGGCAGAATCTGGGCGTGTACCTGATTGAGTGGCTAGACAAGAAAAAGGCTCAGCTCAAATCCAGCACCGCCGAGCATTACCGGGAGATGATCGCCGGGCGGTTGATCCCGATGTTCGGCCACCTTTCATTGGGAGAGCTTTCCCGAAAGCACATCAGGGACCGGCTCTCGCAGTACAAGGTTGGCAACAAGACGATAACCAACCTGCAGAGCTGCTTGCGGTCGTCTCTTGATGATGCGGTAGAAGACGAGATCTTGGAGATCAACCCGATGGTCGGGTGGAACTACAAGAACCGGGAAGAGCTAAAGGAGGACGATGATGTCGATCCGTTCACCGTCGAAGAGCAGGAAGCCCTTCTGGCTGCGACACCACGGGATCAGCGCGCACAGATGATCTTCTCGTTCTGGACGGGCCTTCGCCCGAGCGAGCTTATTGCCTTGGAGTGGGGGGATGTAGATTGGATTGGCGGATCGGTTCGCATTGTTCGCGCCAAAACGCGAGCAGCGAATTCGCCAGAGACACCGAAAACAGCGAGCGGCCGTCGGACGGTGAAATTGTTGAAGCCTGCCCTGGATGCTCTTACGCAGCAGAAGGCTCTGACATTTTTGGCTGGGGGAAGGATATTTTTGAACCCGCATAGTGGCGAGCCATGGGAAGAGTCTGGGCGCATTAGAAAGCTGCTTTGGCTTCCCGCTATGAAGAAGTCAGGCGTGCGCTACCGTAGGCCGTACCAAACTCGCCATACCTACGCATCAATGATGCTTTCTGCCGGAGAGCATCCGATGTGGGTGGCGAGTCAGATGGGGCACAAAGATTGGACCATGATCGCAAGGATTTATGGTCGCTGGATGCCGTCGGCGGACACTGGGGCAGGCAGCAAGGCAGAGGCTCTTTTCGGAGCTAATGCCAAGGTTATGACAACATCACCTCTACAGGCCGCAATTTACGAGACTGCGACCAAGGATACTAAAGTGGCATCTATTGTCACTGGCTGTTACCACTGATCACTCTAGACTCAAATAAGCTCCCCGCCGAACATCTGTCCGGCGGCATAACAACAAAGGGCTCGCCATCGTGGAAAACGTCAAGCAATTCAACAGCTTTTCCGAGTTTTACCCCTACTACCTGAGCGAGCACGCCAACAGTACCTGCCGGCGCCTGCACTTTATCGGCACCACGCTGGTGATCGGCCTTTTGGCCTACGCGATAGGCAAAGGCTCCCTGGGACTGCTGCTGACCCTACCCATCGCCGGTTACGGTTTCGCTTGGATCGGCCACTTCGTTTTCGAAAAGAACCGCCCGGCGACCTTCCAGCATCCGCTGTACAGCCTGTTGGGGGATTTTGTGATGTACCGCGACATGATTCTGGGCAAGGTACCCTTCTAGAGGTGTGACCTCTCGTCACTTGCGTCTGAGCGATAAAAGGTCACACATCCATCGACATAAAAATCTTTTTGTCATTTGCAGTGCTGTATCCTGCGAAAGCTTTTTGAGAGCGCGGAATCACCTGCGATTGAAAAAAACAGACTTTGCGAGGAGCGACGACGATGCACGAGATACCTAATCTCCCCTTCCCAAGCCTGCACCCAACCGAGCAGCCAACACCGCAACAGGCCAGCGACAAGCAACCCAAGGCCAAAGAAGCAAAACCAGTCGACGGCAAACGCCAGGGCTGACGCCGTACCAGACCGTGTGGAAAGCGCGTCTTTGAGCGCTTTCCACACCGCCTGAATTACCCGGGATACCTGCCATGACCGATACCCTCCCCGACACTCCGGACACTGCCGTGCTCGAGGCTGCGCTGCAGATGGTCGAAGTCTGGAACCGCCTCAGTGCGGACAAACAAGCCAAGCTGCTCAAGCGCTTCGGCACCCAGGAAAATGCACTCGCCGCCCTGGTCACCACACAATTGCTGAACCCTGCCCAAGCTTGAGGGCTTTCTGAGCCGAGGTTTTTGCGTTTTACCCCCCTGAACCGATCAAAGCCCCGGTATCATTAGCAGCCTATCTTTACCTGCTGCGACAGTGGACCTCTCCCATGCCAGATACCCAGCGCCCCCTAGCGGTCACGCTGCAAGTTGTTTCCATCGTGTTGTTCACCTTTATCGGCTACCTGAATATCGGCATTCCCCTGGCCGTGTTGCCGGGCTATGTCCACAGTGAGCTGGGCTTTGGCGCGGTGATCGCCGGGCTGGTGATCAGCGTGCAATACCTGGCCACCCTGCTGAGCCGCCCATACGCAGGGCGCATCATCGATAACCTGGGCAGCAAGCGCGCCGTGCTGATCGGCCTGGTGGGCTGCGGCCTCAGCGGTGTCTTCATGCTATTCGCGGCCTGGTTTTCCAGCCTGCCGGCCGTGAGCCTGGGCAGCCTGCTGATCGGCCGCCTGGTGCTGGGCAGCGCTGAAAGCCTGGTGGGGTCGGGTGCGATTGGCTGGGGCATTGGCCGAGTGGGCGCGGCCAACACCGCCAAAGTCATTTCCTGGAACGGCATTGCAAGCTATGGCGCGCTGGCCGTCGGGGCACCGCTGGGGGTGCTGCTGGTGAGCCACTTGGGGCTGTGGAGCATGGGCGTCAGCATCATTCTGCTGGCCGTTGTGGGGGTGGCCCTGGCCTGGCGCAAGGAACCCGCGCCCATCGTGGCCGGCGTGCGCCTGCCCTTCATGAATGTGCTGGGCCGGGTCTTGCCCCACGGTTTGGCGCTGGCGTTGGGCTCCATCGGTTTTGGCACCATCGCGACCTTTATTACGCTGTATTACACCACCCAGCATTGGGATAACGCGGTCTGGGCCCTCAGCCTGTTCGGCGCCAGCTTCATCGGCGCGCGCCTGTTGTTTGGCAATTTGATCAACCGGATTGGCGGCTTTCGGGTGGCGATCGCCTGCCTGTCGGTGGAAGTCCTCGGCCTGCTATTGCTGTGGCTGGCAGCGGATGCCAACTGGGCGCTGGCGGGCGCGGCCTTGAGCGGGTTCGGCTTTTCCCTGGTGTTTCCGGCCCTGGGGGTGGAGGCAGTCAACCTGGTGCCGGCGTCCAGCCGGGGGGCGGCGGTGGGGGCGTATTCGCTGTTCATCGACCTGTCGCTGGGCATCACCGGCCCGCTGGCCGGGGCTGTCGCCGCAGGTTTCGGCTTCGCGTCGATCTTCCTGTTCGCCGCCCTCGCCGCGTGCGGCGGTTTGCTGCTGAGTGTGTACCTCTACCGACAAGCCCCCAAGGCCCGCGAAGCACGCAACACCTAGAAATCGACCTTACCGCGCCCGGCCTTGATGCTGCCGCGCTTGGTCTTGGATTCGAGGCGGCGCTTTTTCGAGCCCAGGGTCGGCTTGGTCGGGCGCCGCTTCTTCTCCACCTTGGTGGCACTGAGGATCAGCTCCACCAAGCGTTCCAGCGCGTCGGCGCGATTCTGTTCCTGGGTTCGGTACTGCTGAGCCTTGAGCACCAGCACCCCTTCGCTGGTGATGCGACTGTCACGCAGCGCCAGCAGGCGTTCCTTATAGAACTCCGGCAGCGACGACGCCGGAATATCAAAGCGCAGGTGTACGGCACTTGATACCTTGTTGACGTTCTGTCCACCGGCGCCTTGAGCACGGATGGCGGTCAACTCGATTTCGGTATCGGGGAGGTGGACGTTATTGGAAATCACCAGCATCGATCAAACACCTTAGGCAACGGATAAGCCAATGTGGAAAACACCCTCGACAACAAGGCCACCCGCACAGTGAAGATCCCCTTGATCGCTTTGCTGGGCACTTTATCACTCATTCAAACGTCGCTGTCCCTGGCCGATCCTGCCAATGGCAAGAATCTCTATGTGCAGCGATGCGCCATGTGCCACGGAGCGGATCTCAAGGCGACAGGACCACTGGCCAACAAAAGCAGCTCGCCGACACCTGACCTTACAACCCCGGCCTTCAAACAGCGCCTGACGGACTACCCAGGCGTTATCGTTGCGTCGGTCATCCTTCGGCCGAATGGAAACCTGATTCCGAAAACATTGCAGGACAATGGCGTACGAATCCCGCCGCATGCGTGGAGCGTTCAGGATTTCCGCGATTTGAATCAGTGCATAAAAGTCTTCGACGCACGCTGAGTTTTCCCACGTCTAACATCAAACAATGCCACTACAGGGGGAAAAAGCGTAAGCGCTGGAAAGATCGCAAGGGGCGCATTTATGAGTGGGACTATGAGAATGGCCGGGTTGAACTTTACGACAAGCAAGGCAAACATCTTGGAGAGTTCAACCCTGATACGGGAGAGCGAACGAAGGACGCCGAGCCAGGCCGAACCACGCCAAAATAATCTTGATAGGAGCCTCAGACATGCAGCACGAAATTCTTGCATTCGATAAAAAAACCGAGGAGCTGGCTTTCAGTATTGAAATTCCTGCCGACCAGTACGAAGAGTTATCGCAGCTAATGTCTTGGAGTGAGCCTGAAGATGCGATCTATGAGTACGACCTATCACCTGAACAAGTCGGCCTTCTTGAAAGCATGATCGGCAAGACTTTCAATAGCCCGCACTACATTTTTCAGTTGTCTTGTAGCGAATGACAGAAAATCTGCTGTATCTAGAGCTGAGCAGCTTCCGACCGACCTCGGTCTAGATCAACGAGGCGCGAATCTAACCTGCCCGCCCCGGCGAAAAAACCGGCAAGGCGCCGGTTTTTTTCGGGTTCGGGGTAACGTCTTACTCCAGAACGCTCCGGGTAGCCTGTGCCTTACGTTTGTTCTTGATCCAGTAACACACCGCCATGAACGCCACCCACACCGGAATCGCATACACCGACACCTGGATCCCCGGAATCATCAGCATGATCACCAGGATAAACACCACGAATGCCAGGCACACATAGTTGCCGTATGGGTACCAGAGCGCCTTGAACAGCGGCACCTGGCCGGTGCGGTCCATGTGTTGGCGGAATTTGAAGTGGGAAAAGCTGATCATCGCCCAGTTGATCACCAGCGTGGCCACCACCAGGGACATCAGCAGTTCCAGCGCATGTTGCGGGATCAGATAGTTCAACAACACGGCCACCAGGGTGATCGCCGCCGAGGCAAGGATGGACCGCACCGGTACGCCGCGTTTGTCGATCTTGGCCAACACCCTGGGCGCATCGCCCTGCTCGGCCATGCCCAGCAGCATGCGGCTGTTGCAGTAGGTGCCGCTGTTGTACACCGACAACGCTGCGGTCAGGACCACGAAGTTGAGGATGTGCGCGGCCGTATTGCTACCCAGCATCGAGAACACTTGCACAAACGGGCTGCCACTGTAGGCGTCGCCGGATGCATTGAGGGTCTCCAGCAGGCTGTCCCACGGTGTCAGCGACAACAGCACCACCAAGGCGCCGATGTAGAAGATCAGGATGCGGTAGATCACCTGGTTGATCGCCTTGGGGATCACCGTGCGTGGCTGGTCGGCTTCGGCGGCGGTGAAGCCGAGCATTTCCAGGCCGCCGAAGGAAAACATGATGATCGCCATGGCCATCACCAACCCGCCCACTCCGTGGGGGAAGAAACCGCCGTGTTCCCACAGGTTGCTCACCGACGCTTGCGGGCCGCCGCTGCCGCTGACCAGCAGGTAGCTGCCCAGGGCGATCATGCCGACGATGGCCACCACCTTGATGATCGCGAACCAGAACTCGGCTTCACCGAAGACTTTGACGTTGGCCAGGTTGATCAGGTTGATCAGCACGAAGAACGCCGCCGCCGAGACCCAGGTCGGGATCTCTGGCCACCAGTAGTGCACGTATTTGCCGACAGCGGTCAGCTCCGACATCCCCACCAGGATGTACAGAATCCAGCAGTTCCAGCCCGACAGGAAACCAGCGAAACCGCCCCAATACTTGTGGGCAAAGTGGCTGAAGGAGCCGGCGACCGGTTCCTCGACAATCATTTCGCCAAGCTGGCGCATGATCAGGAAGGCGATGAAGCCACAGATGGCATAGCCCAGGATCATCGACGGGCCGGCGGATTTGAGCACACCGGCCGAGCCCAGGAACAGGCCGGTACCGATGGCGCCACCGAGGGCGATCAACTGGATATGCCGATTTTTCAGGCCGCGTTTCAGCTCGCCTGAAGAGGAATGGGGTCCACTCATGAAAAGGGTCTCACGCAAGGTTTGAGGATGTTGACTGCAGGTTGCTGCCTTGAATTACCGACTCAAGCAGCGCCGCTCAAACCCCAGCGCAGGCACCAGGAGTACAGCGTCTTTCTAACGGTCATGCGTCACCTGTTTGTTTTTATCTGTGACGAAATCGAACCCGTCCGGCTCGTGGCCAGGCGGAATGATCGGGGCAAATAAACCCCTGGGTCTTGGCCTTTTGCGCAGTTACGCAAAGGGGGTCACAGTAAAACGCGGCGCATTGTACACCGCTCGACCGCTTGAAGCCGCACCCAAAAGGTGCGTGCGACGATCTGTCAGGTATTCCTTACAGGCTGAGCTCAGCCAGCAATACCGAGACCCAGTCGTAAATTAATCATTACATTGTGGAAAGCAGGCGTTACAGCCGCAGGAAGCCGGGATAAAAATAGCTTTTCGTTCTCACTCGATGAATGAAGATCCAACTACGCCCGCGAGAAGCAAATCCAACCGAAAAAAAACGCCAACTCGAAAGTTGGCGTTTTTTTGTGCCGCGCTTACAACATCACTGCGGCTTCTTGCGACCAAAGCCTGGACGCTGACCCGAACCTGCAGGGGCGCCACGGCGCTTGCCCGACGGCTCGTCAGCGACCAGTTTCAGGCCCGGGCGTTTTTTCGCCGCAGGCTTGGCTGGGCGCTTGGTGCTGGCATTGTCGGCTGGGCGTTCCGCCTCACCACGGTTGCTACGGCCACCGCTTGGCGCCTCACCACGAGCAGGGCGCGGGGTGCGTGGCGCACGCTCGCCTTCCTGACGCGATGGCGCGGTCGGGCGCCGCTCGCCTTCAATCTGCGGCTCACGGGAGATACGTCCGCCGGTAGCCGGCGCATTCAGTGCCGGACGCAGGGTACGTGCCACGCGTTCGGTACGGGCCACCGGACGTGAGGATTTGCGCTGCATACGATCGAGCTTGTCTTTGCTCTTGGCGTTCATCTGCGGCATCGCCACCGGGGTCAGGCCGACTTCGGCGCTGAGGATGTCGACTTCGTACTGACTCATTTCGCGCCAGCGGCCCATCGGCAGGTCGGAGTTCAAGAACACCGGACCGAAACGCACACGCTTGAGGCGACTGACCACCAGGCCCTGGGATTCCCAAAGGCGACGCACTTCACGGTTGCGGCCTTCCATCACCACGCAGTGGTACCAGTGGTTGAAACCTTCGCCACCGGGCGCCTGCTTGATGTCGGTGAACTTGGCCGGGCCGTCTTCCAGCACCACGCCGGCCTTGAGACGCTCGATCATCTCGTCGTCGACTTCGCCACGCACACGCACGGCGTATTCGCGGTCCATCTCGTAGGACGGGTGCATCAAGCGGTTGGCCAGTTCACCGTCGGTGGTGAACATCAGCAAGCCGGTGGTGTTGATGTCGAGACGGCCGATGTTGATCCAGCGGCCTTCTTTGGGCTTGGGCATCTTGTCGAACACGGTCGGACGGCCTTCCGGGTCGTCACGGGTGCAGATCTCGCCATCGGGCTTGTTGTACATGATCACGCGGCGTACCGATTCGGCAGCCTCTTCACGCTTGATGACCTTGCCATCAATGGTGATTGCATCGTGCAGGTCGACGCGCTGGCCAAGGGTGGCCTCGACGCCGTTGACCTTGATGCGCTTCTGGGTGATCCAGGCTTCGACGTCGCGGCGCGAGCCCACGCCGATACGCGCCAGCACCTTTTGCAGTTTTTCGCCTGCTGGGCCGATTTCCTGGCTGTCGTTCTGGTCTTTGTCGTTCATCTTAAGCACCTCCCGGTGGGTCGATTCAGGCATGGCCTGAAGAGTGTTGAAAGCGGGGCTTTGGCCGAATAGGTCGGCAAAGGGTCGCGAATCATACGCGCATGACGCGCGTTGCGCACCAGAGACTAGTCGATAACCACCCGGTCATCGGTTTTTCCGCCGACCGGTGACACCCATTTCGTAGGAGCGAGCTTGCTCGCGAAAAACTCACAGGCGACACGGATCATCTGAAAGCGCTGCGTTATCGTTCACGTTTTTCGCGAGCAAGCTCGCTCCTACAAGGTGGGTGTCAGTCTTCGAACTGGCGGCGCTCAGCCTCGATGGCTTCGGCCAGGGCACGGGCTTCGTCTTCTTCGTCGCTCAGCGGCGGCTGTTCGAGGGCGGCGACGGCGGCCAGGAGTTTTTCGCGGGCTTGGGCGACGCCGAGGATGTCTTCCTCGGGTTCCGCTTCGGGCTCCGGCTCGGCGTCAACATCCACCTGGACTTCAGGTTCGGCCACACCATCACGCAGCAAGTCGTCGAAATCGGTCTTGATCCCCTGCTCCATATCGTCCAGTTCCAACAACAGGGTGTGGAAACTGGTTTCGTCCTTCGGCTCCTCCGGTTCGGCACTGGCATCGGCCAGTTCCTGCAGGCTCGCCGGGACCGGCGCGTCGTCGAAGTCGAGCACCGGATCGGCTTCCATCTCCCGCAGTTCGGCTAACGGTGGCAGGTCGTCGAGGTTCTTCAGGTTGAAATGGTCGAGAAACACCTTGGTGGTGGCGAACATCGCCGGTTTGCCGGGCACATCGCGGTAGCCGACGATGCGGATCCACTCGCGTTCCAGCAACGTCTTGACGATATGGCTGTTGACCGCCACGCCACGCACATCCTCGATTTCGCCGCGGGTGATCGGTTGGCGATAGGCGATCAGCGCCATGGTCTCCAGCATCGCCCGGGAATAACGCTGTGGGCGTTCTTCCCACAAACGGCCGACCCATGGGGAAAACTTCTCACGTATCTGCAGGCGATAACCCGACGCCACTTCGCGCAGCTCAAAGGCGCGGCCGTCGCAGGATTTGCGCAGGATTTCCAGCGCCTTCTTGAACACCGGCGGTTCGGGACGTTCGGCTTCTTCAAAGAGTTCGAACAGGCGCTCCAGGGATTGCGGTTTACCCGAGGCCAGGAGAAAGGCCTCCAGCAAGGGCGCCAGTTCGCGGGGTTCAGTCAGATTCATCGATTCAGCTCTTTATTCGGCTCGCGCCCGCACGTGGATAGCCGCAAAAGGCTCATTCTGCACCAGCTCGACCAAGGACTCCTTGACCAGCTCGAGGATCGCCATAAAGGTCACCACCACCCCCAGGCGCCCTTCTTCAGCGGTGAACAGCTCGACAAACGGCACGAACCCGCCGCCCTTGAGGCGTTCGAGTACATCGCTCATGCGTTCGCGGGTGGACAACGCCTCGCGGCTGACCTGGTGGTGTTCAAACATGTCGCCACGGCGCAGCACCTCGGCCATGGACATCAGCAGCTCTTCCAGGCTCACGTCTGGCAACAACTTGCGCGCCCGAGCCTCGGGGGCGTCGAGCTTGGGCACTACCACGTCACGGCCCACGCGGCTCAAACCGTCGATGCCTTCGGCGGCGGCCTTGAAACGCTCGTATTCCTGCAGGCGGCGGATCAGTTCGGCACGCGGGTCGTCTTCTTCGGCCTCGACCGTCTCCGAGCGCGGCAGCAGCATGCGCGACTTGATCTCGGCAAGCATGGCGGCCATCACCAGGTACTCGGCGGCCAGTTCCAGGCGCACGGACTGCATCAACTCGACATAGCCCATGTATTGACGGGTGATTTCCGCCACCGGGATGTCGAGGATGTTGATGTTCTGCTTGCGGATCAAGTACAGCAGCAAGTCCAGCGGACCTTCGAAGGCCTCAAGGAACACTTCCAGCGCGTCCGGCGGGATGTACAGGTCCAGCGGCATTTCCATGACCGCCTGGCCATACACCATGGCAAACGGCAGTTCCTGCTGGGCGCCGGCCTGGCTGTCGACGGTTTCCACGGCGGACATTCAGGCCTCGGCCATAAACGGCGCGGGGTCGCCGCAGCCGACACGGATCACCTCGGGCTTGCCGTCGGCCAGGTTGATCACGGTGGAGGCCTTGCCGCCACCGAAACCGCCATCAATTATCAGGTCGACATGTTTTTCCAGCAGTTGGCGCATTTCGCTGGGGTCTTCCAGTGGTTCGGTGGCGCCGGGCATGATCAGCGACACGCTCATCAGCGGCTCACCCAACTCGGCCAGCAGCGCCAGGGCGATCGGATGTTCCGGTACGCGCAGGCCGATGGTGCGCTTCTTCGGGTGCAGCAACAGGCGCGGCACTTCGCGGGTGGCGTTGAGAATAAACGTGTACGGCCCCGGCGTGTGGGCCTTGAGCAGGCGGAACGTGCCGGTGTCGACCTTGGCGAACAGCCCCAGTTGGGACAAATCGCTGCAGATCAGCGCGAAGTTGTGCTTGTCGTCCAACTGACGCAGGCGTCTGACACGCTCCACCGCGCTCTTGTCACCGATCTGACAACCGATGGCGTAGGACGAATCAGTCGGATAGATCACCACGCCACCGGCGCGAATGATCTCCACGGCCTGTTTGATCAGGCGTGGCTGGGGGTTTTCCGGATGAATCTGGAAGAATTGACTCACGTGCTCTACCTGTTCAGACGGTGGCAATAATGGGGTCATGCTTGAATCGCCCCCACAAGAGCGGCAAGTCTTCCGGCACCGGGCGATATTCGCCGATCTCGGACCAGCCGCCAGGGCCATGAAAGTCACTGCCGGCACTGACCAGCAGACCAAATTCGCGGGCAAGAATCGCCAGGCTGCCGACCTGTTCGGCGGGTTGATGCCCGTTGACCACTTCGATCGCGTGGCCACCTGCCTCAATATAGTCGCCAATCAGCTTGCGACGCTTGCTGCGGGTGAAATCGTAATGCCAGGGATGTGCCAGGCTGACCCAGGCCCCGGAGGACCGCAGAGTCTCGACGGTGTCTTCCAGGGTCGGCCAGTGCTGCTTGACGTCACCCAGCTTGCCGGCACCCAGCCATTTGCGAAAGGCTTCGGCGCGGTCTTTGACAAACCCTTCACGCACCATCCAGTCGGCGAAATGCGGCCGGGCCGGCGCGTTGCCGCTGTCGCCCAGTTCCTGCTGAATCGCGCGGGCGCCGTCGAGGGCGTTGGACATGCCTTTAAGACTGAGCTTGCGACCTATTTCTTCGGAGCGCAGCCAGCGACCGTCGCGCAATTGGGCGACGGCCTCCACCAGCGGCGCGGCGTGTTGATCGAACCCATAACCCAGCACGTGAATGGTGGCGCCGCCCCAGGTGCAGGACAATTCCACCCCGTTGACCAGTTGCATACCCAACGCCTCGGCGGCTTCACGGGCCTCGTCGAGGCCTTCGAGGGTGTCGTGGTCGGTCAACGAAAGGACTCGCACGCCTTTTTCAAACGCACGCGCAACCAGAACCGCGGGCGCCAGGGCGCCGTCGGAGGCCGTGCTGTGGCAGTGCAAATCAACATTCACGGAAGTGTGTAACCTCAAGTCAGCTGGCGCTTTCGCTACCAAGGATGTTTGTTATTATGCCGCCACATCCAGCTTCTGGCTCTTACTGTGAAACAATTCATCGACTTCATCCCGCTGTTGCTGTTTTTCATCGTTTACAAACTCGACCCCAGGGTCATCGACCTCGCCGGCCACGAACTGACCTTCGGCGGCATCTACAGCGCCACTGCCGTGCTGATCATCAGCTCCGTGGTGGTCTACGGGACCATCTTCATCTCCCAGCGCAAACTGGAAAAAAGCCAATGGCTGACCCTGGTCGCCTGCCTGGTGTTCGGCAGCCTGACGCTGGCGTTTCACAGCGAAACCTTCCTTAAATGGAAAGCACCGGTGGTGAACTGGCTGTTCGCCCTGGCGTTCATCGGCAGTCACTTCATCGGTGATCGCCTGCTGATCAAGCGGATCATGGGCCACGCGCTGACCCTGCCGGAGCCGGTCTGGACGCGTTTGAACGTGGCCTGGATCGTGTTTTTCCTGTTCTGCGGCGCCGCCAACCTGTTCGTGGCCTTTACCTTCCAGGACTACTGGGTCGACTTCAAGGTCTTCGGTAGCCTGGGCATGACCGTACTGTTCCTGGTCGGCCAGGGCATCTACCTGTCGCGTCACCTGCATGACACCGACCCTACCACGCCGAAAACCGAGGACTGACATGCTCTACGCCATCATTGCCACCGATGTTGCCAACTCCCTGGAAAAACGCCTCTCCGCGCGCCCAGCCCATGTCGAGCGCCTGAAGACGCTGCAAGCCGAGGGCCGCATGGTCCTGGCCGGCCCGCATCCAGCGATCGACAGCAACGACCCGGGCGACGCCGGATTCACCGGCAGCCTGATCGTCGCCGAATTCGCTTCCCTGGCCGACGCACAGGCCTGGGCCAAGGCTGATCCCTATGTGGCGGCCGGCGTGTATGCGGATGTCGTGATCAAACCGTTCAAGCAAGTCCTGCCTTGATCGCGGTCGCGCCGAACCTATTACGTTCGGCGCACTCCTAATGGCTCATTATTCCCGGTAACCTGCCGACAACATTCTGAATATTCGTGTGGAATCAGGAGTTCCGATGCGCTTAAGTCAGTTGTGTCTGTTGGCAGTGTTAATGATCGGGGCTACGGCCCACGCTGAAGAAACCTCAAGCACCGGCAGCTCCACGCCCCTGTCCTTGAGCGCCGGCGCCCAGATCACCGAGTTGCAGCAACGCTTGAAAGAAAGCGAGCGGCAGCGTGAAGAACTGAGCAAGCAACTGCAGAGTGCGGATGCTACCCGCGAAAGCGCCCAATTGAGTCGCCTTCGCCAAGAGAACCAACGTCTGGCCCAGCAACTCAAAGAAACACAGGGCGGCGCCTTGACCCGATGGCTGACCGAGCAACAACAGTGGTTCGTCACCGGCGGGGCCGTCGCACTGATCGCCTTGCTGTGCGGGATCTTCGCCAGCGGTGGGCACCGTCGCCGTCGACAATGGCTAAATTGAGTGAGTCATGAGCGAGCTGTTACTGATAGATGATGACCAGGAGCTCTGTGAGCTGCTGACCAGTTGGTTGAGCCAGGAAGGCTTCCAGGTGCACGCCTGCCATGATGGCTTGAGCGCCCGCAAAGCCTTGGCCGACAGCGCCCCGGCGGCCGTGGTGCTCGATGTGATGCTGCCCGATGGCAGTGGCCTTGAGCTGCTCAAGCAATTGCGCAACGACCACCCGGAACTGCCAGTGCTGATGCTGTCGGCCCGCGGCGAACCGTTGGACCGCATCCTCGGCCTTGAATTGGGTGCCGACGATTACCTGGCCAAGCCCTGCGACCCGCGCGAGCTCACCGCGCGCCTGCGCGCCGTGTTGCGCCGCAGCCACCCCGCCGCCGTATCCACCCAGTTGGAACTGGGCGACCTGTGCTTCAGCCCGGTGCGCGGCGTGGTCAGCATCGATCAACAGGAATTCACCCTCACCGTCTCCGAAAGCCGCCTGCTCGAAGCCCTGTTGCGCCAGCCCGGTGAGCCGCTGGACAAACAGGAACTGGCGCAGATCGCCCTGGGCCGCAAGCTGACCCTTTACGATCGCAGCCTGGACATGCACGTCAGTAACCTGCGCAAGAAGATCGGCCCGCATCCGGATGGCCGGCCACGGATCGTGGCGTTGCGCAGCCGCGGCTACTACTACAGCCTCTGACCCGCCCCTGAGCTAGCGTGGAGCGCCAACGATAGCGCGGGGTGCCTGAGTCTGCGCGTTGTTCGTTTTTGTGCGAGCTAGGTTTTGTCAGCCTTCATCAGAATCGTCTTTACCCAAGCTTTACCCACACCTGACCGCCGCTGACCTTGATCTCCGTAATCTACTCACATCCGGACTTACCGGAATAGAGACAGGAGAATCACCATGCGCAAGACCCTAATCGCTCTGATGTTCGCCGCTGCCCTGCCGACCGTTGCCATGGCCGCCATGCCCGAAGGCCCAGGCCCGATGGGCGGCCCTGAAGGCCACATGATGGGAGGCCCGGGCCACGGCGACGAGCACGGTCCGCGCGGCAAAGGCGGCCCGTTCAGCCAGCTCGACCTGAGCAAAGAACAGCGCCAGCAGATCGGCAAGCTGATGGGCGACCAATGGCAAGCCCGCAAGGCGCTGGTCAAAAAGTACCTGGATAAACTCCCGGCTGCCGAGCAGAAAGCCATGCAGGATGAAATCGCCGCCGGCAAGCAGAAAACCCAGGCCGATATCCGTGCCGTGCTCAAGCCTGACCAGCAGAAGAAATTCGACGAGATCGTCAAGCAGCAAGAACAACGCCGCGCCGAGTGGAAGGAATTCCAGGCCTGGAAAGCGCAGCAGCCACAAAAAGCGCAATAATGCTTGCGCGTTAACGCTCCCAGCCCAGTGGCTTCCTGCCACTGGGCTTTTCCTGTTTGAGGGTTTCCTGTGCGTTCATTGTTCTGGCGCATCCTGGCCAGTTTCTGGCTGGCCATCGCTCTGGTTGCCGGGTTGTCGATCCTGCTTGGGCATATGCTCAACCAGGACGCCTGGATTCTCAGCCGCCACCCCGGCCTCAGTAACCTCGCCGAAGAGTGGACCCAGCTCTACGAATCCCAAGGCGAGGACGCCGCCCAGGACCTGCTCCAGCAACGCAAGCGCCAATACCACATTGATGTGCAAGTGCTGAACGAAAGCGGCGAGCCGGTGGTGCGCGGGACTTTCCCACGTCGCGCCGCCGCTTTCGAAGCCCGGCAAAACGATAACAAGGAAGGCCATCTGCCCTGGCGGCGCCTGACCGCCGAATACACCAGCGCGAAGACCGGCGACACTTACCTGTTGATCTACCGCATTCCGCACCCGGAACTCGACCAATGGCATCGCAGCAGCCTGACATGGCCCTTGAGCGCATTGGCTATCGCCCTGGTGGTACTGACCTTGTTCAGCCTGTTCGTCACGCTGTCCATCACGCGCCCCTTGAGCCGCCTGCGCGGCGCCGTGCATGACCTCGGCCAGGCCACCTACCAGCAAAACAGCCTGGCGCGCCTGGCCAACCGTCGCGACGAGTTCGGCGTACTCGCCACCGATTTCAACCGCATGGGCGCGCGCCTGCAGAGCCTGATCGGCAGCCAGCGTCAGTTGCTGCGGGATGTGTCCCACGAACTGCGCTCGCCCCTGGCCCGCCTGCGCATCGCCCTGGCCCTGGCCGAACGCGCCAGCCCCGAAGAGCGTGAACGGCTCTGGCCACGCCTGACCCGAGAATGCGACCGCCTGGAAGCGCTGATCAGCGAAATCCTGGTGCTGGCCAGGGTCGATGCCGACAACGCCAGCGCTGAAGACATCGACCTCACGCCACTGCTCAAGACCCTGCAAAAGGACGCCCAGCTCGGCGCGCCGGACCAGGTGGTGCAACTGACCGCCGACCCCGACCTGCACCTCAAGGGCTGGCCGACCATGATCGAACGGGCGGTGGATAACCTGCTGCGCAACGCGCAACGGTTCAACCCGCCGGGCCAGTCCATTGAACTGCTGGCCCGTCGCCAGGGCGAACGCATACTGATCAGCGTGCGCGACCATGGCCCCGGTGTCGAAGCCGAACACCTCAGCCAGTTGGGCGAGCCCTTCTACCGTGCCCCCGGCCAGACGGCCCAGGGCCATGGCCTGGGCCTGGCCATCGCACGCCGTGCAGCCGAGCGCCATGGCGGCAGCCTGATCCTGGCCAACCATGCCGATGGCGGTTTTATCGCCACGATCGATCTGCCCATGGAACCTGGGGTTGTCACGCCGGTGTAAGGATCTTTTATAGTGGCCCGTCCCATGAGGAGGGCCTTTGATGACTGACCTGCTGACTTCCATCCAAGCCGCACTCGATCTACCGCCTACACCGCTGAGCGTGACTGAGGCCGGCGCCTTGCCCTCGACCTTCGCCGTAACCGAACTGGCCAGCGCCAGCATCGGCGCCGCCGGCCAGGCTATCGCACAACTGATCCTGCAGCAGACCGGACGCTTACCCAGTGTGAGCGTGGACCGGCGCCTCGCCTCCTTTTGGTTCTCATCCTCGATTCGCCCGCAGGGCTGGCAAATACCCCCCCTGTGGGACCCAGTGGCCGGTGACTATGCTTGTGCCGACGGCTGGATTCGCTTGCACACCAACGCGCCCCATCACCGTGCCGCCGCCGAACGGGTACTGGGCCAGGTTGCCGACCGCGCCGCAATGGCGAGCAAGGTCGCCCCGTGGAACGCCGGCGAGCTGGAACAGGCGATCGTCGATGCAGGCGGTTGTGCCGCGCAGATGCGTTCGTGGCAGGCCTGGCAGCAACATCCCCAAGGCCTGGCCGTGAACGCCGAGGACTTGGTACAGCGCCAGACCTTCGAAACCCGCGCCGACAGCCCCTGGCTCGGTTCGGTGGCGCGCCCGCTGGCGGGCATCAAGGTGCTGGACCTGACCCGCGTACTGGCCGGCCCCGTGGCCAGTCGTTTTCTCGCCGGGCTGGGCGCGCAGGTACTGCGCATCGACTCGCCGACCTGGAACGAACCGGGCGTGGTGCCGGAAATGACCTTGGGCAAACGTTGCGCACGCCTGGATTTGAAAACGACAGAAGGTCGACAAGTGTTCGAAACCCTGCTCAGGGGCGCCGACATCCTGTTCCACGGCTACCGCGCCGATGCCCTTGAACACCTGGGCTACACCGCCAGCGAGCTGCAGACCCTCGCCCCCGGCCTGATCGATGTCAGCCTCAATGCCTATGGCTGGAGCGGCCCGTGGCGCAATCGTCGCGGGTTCGACAGCCTGGTGCAGATGAGCAGCGGGATCGCCGAGGCGGGCATGGCCTGGAAACAGGTGGATAAACCGGTGCCGCTGCCGGTGCAGGCACTCGATCACGCGACCGGGTATTTGATGGCGGCCAGCGCGATCCGCGCGCTAGGCGAGCGATTGACGTCCGGCCGTGGCGGATCGGCGCGGTTGTCCTTGGCGCGTACGGCAAAATTATTGGTAGACGCCGGGCCAGTGCCCGAGCAACCAGCGTTGCGCGCTGAAGAACCAGGGGATCAAGGCCGGGTGCAAGAGTACACCCCTTGGGGTCCGGCCCATCGACTGCTACCGCCGTTGACCATCAGCGGCACGCCCTTGCAATGGGATTTGCCGGCGGTGGAATTGGGCTCACACCGACCACAATGGTGACCTCCCCCCGTAGGAGCGAGCTTGCTCGCGAAAAACGCAAGGCCACCGCATTCATCCAGAATGCACGCGTTATCGTTAACGAGCTTCGCGAGCAAGCTCGCTCCTACAAAGACAGTACGCCGCTGTACAGTCCGTATGCCGCCAGGCCGGCCCCCGCAATCACGCAGCCGAAAATGCCCTTTTCCACATGGGTGAATAACGGCTGGCCCTGTTCGCGCTTGGCCAGGGCGAACAGGATCACACCCGGCGCATACAGCAGCGCCGAAAGCAGCAGGTATTTCAAGCCGCCGGCGTAGAGCAGCCATACCGCATAACTCAATGCGATCAAGCCCACCAGCAAGTCCTTAATGCGATGGCGATGGGCGCCCCCATAGGTTTCACCGCGCCCACTCAACAACACCGCATACGCCGCCGACCACAGGTAAGGCACCAGGATCATCGACGAGGCCAGGTAAATCAGCGTGGTGTAGGTGCTCTGGGAAAACAGCGTGATGACCAGAAACAGCTGGATCATCAAGTTGGTCAGCCACAGCGCGTTGATCGGCACCTGGTTGGCGTTTTCCTTTTTCAGAAAGGCCGGCATGGTCTTGTCATGGGCGGTAGCGTGGAGGATTTCTGCACAGAGCAGCGCCCAGGACAGCAGCGCGCCGAGCAGGGAGACCGCCAGGCCGACGCTGATCAGCAACGCGCCCCAGCGGCCGACGATATGCTCCAGCACGCCCGCCAGCGAAGGATTTTGCAACCGCGCCAATTCCGGCTGGCTCATGATCCCCAGGGACAGCAGGTTGACCAGCACCAGCAACGCCAGGACCCCGAGAAACCCGATCACCGTGGCGCGCCCCACGTCCGAACGCTTCTCGGCCCGCGCCGAATAGACGCTGGCACCCTCGATGCCGATAAACACAAACACGGTGACCAGCATCATGTTGCGCACCTGGTCCACCACGCTGCCGAACTGCGGGTTGCCCAGGCCCCAGATGTCGCGGGTGAAAATATCCGCCTTGAACGCCACGGCAGCGATGACCACGAACATCAGCAGCGGCACGAGTTTCGCGACGGTGGTGATCTGGTTGATGAACGCCGCCTCCTTGATCCCACGCATCACCAGAAAATGCACGGCCCACAGCAACATCGATGCACAACCAATGGCCACGGGGGTGTTGCCCTGGCCGAACACCGGAAAAAAGTAACCAAGGGTGCTGAACAGCAACACGAAGTAACCGACGTTGCCCATCCACGCACTGATCCAGTAACCCCAGGCCGCCGAGAACCCCATGTAGTCGCCGAAACCGGCCTTGGCGTAGGCATACACCCCGGCGTCCAGCTCCGGCTTGCGATTGGCCAGGGTCTGGAACACGAAGGCCAGGGTCAGCATGCCGACGGCAGTGATTGCCCAGCCGATCAACACCGCCCCCACCTCGGCCCGCGCGGCCATGTTCTGCGGCAAGGAAAAAATCCCGCCACCAATCATCGACCCCACCACCAAGGCAATCAGGGCACTAAGTCGAAGTTTTTGCGCCGGTTGAGACATAACAGACTCCTGAACAGCTAACACGTTGAGCTGACAATCGTTCACTCAACTCATTAATGCAGCGAGTGTTGTGTTTATTAACCACCGCGATAAAACCGCCACGCTCATAACGACTTGGCATGACAGTTTGTAAAGTTAGGTTTATTTATATTTTAAATAAGACCCCTGCCTTGTCGCTTTCAGACTATTTATCGTCGCATTTTGGCAAAGTTTGCACATTCAGGAAAACAGACTAGCTTCAAACGTCCCTATTGCGGACTAAATAATTAACCCCATCAAAGAAAACGCTCTGGAAAGCACCTTTGCGAAGAAAAGCATTAACCACGGCCATATAGGCTAAGTCATTCATTCACAATGGAATGTACCGATGATGTGATCTAAGTCAGCTGTTTGATTAGCACACGGAATTACTCTGTGGTCTCTCTTTTCCTGCATTGGAGTTGTGCAATGTCTGAATCTGCCGGAAAACTTCGAATCGGTGCACTGGTTGCCCTGGTCGTCGGCTCAATGATTGGTGGCGGGATTTTCTCGCTGCCACAAAACATGGCCGCCAGTGCCGATGTCGGTGCCGTCCTGATCGGTTGGGTAATTACGGCTGTCGGTATGTTGACCCTGGCTTTTGTGTTCCAGACCCTGGCCAATCGCAAACCCGACCTCGACGGCGGCGTATACGCCTACGCCAAGGCCGGTTTCGGCGATTACATGGGCTTCTCATCGGCCTGGGGCTACTGGATCAGTGCCTGGTTGGGCAACGTCGGTTACTTCGTGTTGCTGTTCAGCACCCTCGGCTACTTCTTCCCGATCTTTGGCGAAGGCAACACCCCGGCCGCCGTGATCGGTGCTTCGGTGCTGCTCTGGGCCGTGCACTTCCTGGTACTGCGCGGGATCAAGGAAGCCGCGTTCATCAACCTGGTGACCACCGTTGCCAAGGTGGTGCCGCTGGTGCTGTTCGTGTTGATTGCCGTGTTCGCGTTCAAGCTGGACATTTTCACCGCTGACATCTGGGGCCTGAAAAACCCCGACCTGGGCAGCGTGATGAACCAGGTGCGCAACATGATGCTGGTCACCGTGTGGGTGTTCATCGGCATCGAAGGCGCGAGCATTTTCTCGGCCCGTGCCGAAAAACGCAGCGATGTCGGTAAGGCCACCGTGATCGGCTTTATCACCGTGCTGCTGTTCCTGATGCTGGTCAACGTGCTGTCCCTGGGCATCATGACCCAACCGGAACTGGCCAAGTTGCAGAACCCATCGATGGCTGCCGTGCTGGAGCACGTGGTGGGCCACTGGGGCGCAGTGCTGATCAGCGTCGGCTTGGTCATTTCCTTGCTCGGTGCGCTGCTGTCGTGGGTGCTGCTGTGTGCGGAGATCATGTTCGCCGCGGCCAAGGACCACACCATGCCCGAGTTCCTGCGCCGCGAAAACGCCAACCACGTACCGGCCAATGCCCTGTGGCTGACCAACGCGCTGGTGCAGGTGTTCCTGGTGATCACGCTGTTTTCCGCCAGCACGTACTTGTCGCTGATCTATCTCGCTACTTCGATGATCCTGGTGCCTTACCTGTGGTCGGCGGCCTATGCGCTGTTGCTGGCGGTGCGTGGCGAGACTTATGAAAACGACCCGGTCGAGCGCAGAAAGGACCTGATCATCGGCGCCATCGCGTTGATCTATGCGGTCTGGCTGCTCTATGCCGGCGGCACCAAATACCTGCTGCTGTCCGCCCTGCTCTACGCCCCCGGCGCGATCCTGTTCGCCAAGGCCAAGCATGAACTGGGCAAACCGATTTTCACCAATGTCGAGAAGCTGATTTTCGCGGCAGTGGTCATTGGCGCCCTCGTGGCTGCCTATGGCCTCTACGCCGGCTTCCTGACTATGTCTATGTAACTGTTGTTCACTGGAGGATCTGCAATGACCACGGAAAAAGTGAAGTACGGCGTCCATTCCGAAGCCGGCAAACTGCGCAAAGTCTTGGTGTGCTCCCCAGGGTTGGCCCACCAGCGGCTGACCCCCAACAACTGCGACGAACTGCTGTTCGATGACGTGCTATGGGTGGCCCAGGCCAAGCGCGACCATTTCGATTTCGTGACCAAGATGCGCGAGCGGGACATTGATGTGCTGGAAATGCACAACCTGCTGACCGATATCGTCGCCATTCCAGAAGCACTGGACTGGATACTGGAACGCAAGATCACCGCCAACCAGGTCGGCCTCGGCCTGGTCAACGAAGTCGGCTCGTGGCTGCGCAGCCTGGAACCGCGCAAAATCGCCGAATACCTGATCGGCGGCGTGTCGGCCGATGACCTGCCCAACAGCTTCGGTGGCAAGACCATCGAGATGTTCCGCGACTTCCTCGGCCACTCCAGCTTCATCCTGCCGCCGCTGCCCAACACCCAGTTCACCCGCGACACCACCTGCTGGATCTTCGGCGGCGTGACGCTCAACCCGATGTACTGGCCGGCGCGACGCCAGGAAACCCTGCTGGCCAGCGCCATCTACAAGTTCCATCCCGAGTTCACCAACGCCGACTTCCAGATCTGGTACGGCGACCCGGACCAAGACCATGGCAGCGCCACCCTCGAAGGCGGTGACGTCATGCCGCTGGGCAACGGCGTGGTGTTGATCGGCATGGGCGAACGTTCGTCGCGCCAGGCCATCGGCCAACTGGCGCTGAACCTGTTCAAGCACAAAGCCGTCGAGCGCGTGATCGTCGCCGGCCTGCCCAAATCCCGTGCCGCGATGCACTTGGACACCGTGTTCAGCTTCTGCGACCGCGACCTCGTCACCATCTTCCCCGAAGTGGTCAGCCAGATCGTCGCCTTCAGTCTGCGCCCCGACGAAAGCAAACCCGGTGGCATCGATGTGCGCCGTGAAGAAACGAGCTTCCTCGACGTGGTCGCCAATGCCCTCAAGCTCAAGACCCTGCGCGTGGTCGAAACCGGCGGCAACAGCTTCGCCGCCGAGCGCGAGCAATGGGACGACGGCAACAACGTCGTGGCCCTGGAGCCTGGCGTGGTGATCGGCTATGACCGCAACACCTACACCAACACCCTGCTGCGCAAGTCCGGTGTGGAAGTCATCACCATCAGTGCCGGCGAACTCGGCCGTGGTCGTGGCGGCGGCCACTGCATGACCTGCCCGATCATCCGCGACCCTATCGATTATTAATTTCCAGGCCTTGGCCGCCGCCCACAAGGCGTCGGCCAAGGGGATAACCTGAACACAAGGAGATCCACCATGGCTTTCAACATGCGCAACCGCAGTCTGCTGTCGCTGATGCACCACACCAACCGCGAACTGCACTACCTGCTGGACCTGTCCCGCGACCTCAAACGCGCCAAATACACCGGCACCGAGCGCGCGCACCTCAAGGGCAAGAACATCGCGCTGATCTTCGAAAAAACCTCGACCCGCACCCGCTGTGCCTTCGAGGTGGCAGCCCATGACCAGGGCGCCCACGTCACTTACATCGACCCGGTTTCCTCGCAGATCGGCCATAAAGAAAGCATGAAAGACACGGCCCGCGTCCTCGGGCGGATGTTCGATGCCATCGAGTACCGTGGCTTCGAGCAGGAAATCGTCGAAGAACTGGCCAAGTTCGCCGGCGTGCCGGTGTTCAACGGCCTGACCGCCGAATTCCACCCGACCCAAATGATCGCCGACACCCTGACCATGCGCGAACACAGCGACAAGCCGCTGCATGACATCAGCTACGCGTACCTCGGGGACGCGCGCTACAACATGGGCAATTCGCTGCTGATGATCGGCGCCAAGCTGGGCATGGATGTGCGCATCGGCGCGCCCAAAGCCCTGTGGCCCCATGACGATTTCATCAAGCAGTGCCAGGCCTTCGCCGAGGAAAGCGGCGCACGCATCACCATCACCGAAGACCCGGTCGAGGCCGTGAAGGGCGTGGACTTCATCCACACCGATATCTGGGTGTCCATGGGCGAGCCGGTGGAAGCGTGGGACGAACGCATCGAGCAACTGCTGCCGTACCAGGTCAACGCCAAGATGATGAAAGCCTCGGGCAACCCCCGCGTGAAATTCATGCACTGCCTGCCGGCCTTCCATAACAGCGAAACCAAGGTCGGCAAGGACATCGCCACGCGTTATCCGAACCTGGCCAACGGCGTGGAAGTGACCGAGGAAGTGTTCGAGTCGCCGGCCAACATCGCCTTTGAACAGGCGGAAAACCGCATGCACACCATCAAGGCGATCCTGGTGTCGGCGTTGGCGGATATCTAACGTCTCACTGCCAGAACACAGTCAATGTGGGAGGGCGCTTGCCTTCTCCCACATCTGTTCCTGCGTTCACAACGATGAATTTCAGAAGGAATGCACTATGCGTATCGTCGTTGCACTGGGCGGTAACGCCCTACTCCGCCGGGGCGAACCCATGACCGCGGACAATCAGCGCGCCAATATCCGCATCGCCACCGAACAGATCGCCAAGATCCACACCGGCAATGAGCTGGTGATCGCCCACGGCAATGGTCCGCAGGTCGGCCTGCTGTCGTTGCAGGCGGCGGCCTACACCAGCGTTTCGCCTTACCCGCTGGACGTGCTGGGGGCCGAGACCGAAGGCATGATCGGCTACATCATCGAACAGGAACTGGGCAACCTGCTGGACTTCGAAGTGCCGTTCGCCACCCTGCTCACCCAGGTGGAAGTGGACGCCAAGGACCCCGCGTTCCAGCATCCGTCCAAGCCTATCGGGCCGGTGTACGCCAAGGCCGAAGCCGAGAAACTGGCTGCGGAAAAAGGCTGGGCCATCGCCCCGGATGGCGATAAGTACCGCCGTGTGGTCGCCAGCCCGCGCCCCAAACGCATCTTTGAAATCCGCCCGATCAAATGGCTGCTGGAAAAAAACGTCATTGTGATCTGCGCCGGCGGCGGCGGCATTCCTACGATGTATGGCGAAGACGGCAAGCTCAAAGGCATCGAAGCAGTGATCGACAAGGACCTGTGTTCTTCGTTGCTGGCTTCGCAACTGGAGGCCGATTTGCTGGTGATCGCCACCGACGTCAATGCCGCGTTTATCGACTTCGGCAAGCCGACCCAAAAAGCCATCGGCCAGGCCCATCCCGACGAAATGGAAAAACTCGGCTTCGCTGCCGGCTCCATGGGCCCCAAGGTGCAAGCGGCCTGCGAGTTCGCGCGCCAGACTGGCAAAACCGCAGTGATCGGTTCACTCTCTGACATCGAAGCCATCGTCCAGGGCAGTGCCGGTACGCGCATCAGCACAGCCACGCCCGGAATCCGTTACCTGTGAAGTTGAGGAGAAACGCCTATGGCCACCTTTGAGTCCGGTCACTTGCACATCGAACGTCACGCACTCACCAACGATGATTACAGCTACAACCTGTGCATCGACTACGAAGTCAGCCAGGACCCCAAGGAAGGCAAGGGAATGCTGTTCAAACTGCATGGCACGGTGCAGGGTAACGACGTCAAGGAGGAGTTCTTCCTGCCCAAGGACCAGGCCTTCGACTTCGCGCGACATGCGATGAACATCGCGCAGAAGTACGGGATGCCGAAGATCGCCACGCTCAATGGCTCGATGCACAAGCAGTACGACCTGATGTTCGAAGATGTCAGGCACCAGTTGGATGTGAAGCCGGGCGACCCCATCAAACCCGAGCACCTGGGTTGACATGAATCCCGTGTGGGAGGGAGCAAGTGCCCTTCCACATTGTTGATCTGCACCGCCCGTCAGGCATACTTGCCGCCTCTCGCTCCTCAGAATCCCTAACCGCCCCATGCGTATCCACGTCAGCTTCATCGACCGCGTTGGCATTACCCAGGAAGTCCTGGCCCTGCTCGGTGGGCGCAATCTGAACCTGGATGCGGTGGAGATGGTGCCGCCCAACGTCTACATCGACGCGCCGACCCTCAGCGCCGAGGTGCTCGAAGAGCTGCGCGATGCGCTGTTCAGCGTGCGCGGCGTGCAGGCGGTCACCGTGGTCGACATCCTTCCCGGCCAGCGCCGCCACCTGCAACTCGACGCCCTGCTGGCAGCCATGACCGACCCGGTGCTGGCTCTGGACAGCGCCGGCAAGATCCTGTTGGCCAACCCGGCGCTGATCGCGCTGTACGGTCGCGAACCGGCCGGGGAAAGCATCGCCGAGCTGTTCAATGACCCGGCGTTGCTGGACACCCTGCTCGAAAATGGCTTTCGCCTGCCGCTGCGCGAAATCGCCGTCAACGGCCAGACCCTGTTGCTCGACGCCACGCCGATCACCGACGCCGGCGGCCTGCTGACCCTCTACCAGCCCAACCGCATCGGCGAACAACTGTCGGCATTGCACCATGACCATGCCGAAGGGTTTGATGCGCTGTTGGGCGAATCCCCGGTGATCCGCACCCTCAAGACCCGTGCGCAGCGGGTGGCGGCGCTGGATGCACCGTTGTTGATCCAGGGCGAAACCGGCACCGGCAAAGAGTTGGTGGCGCGCGCCTGCCACGCCATCAGTGCGCGCTCAAGTGCGCCGTTCCTGGCGCTGAACTGCGCGGCGCTGCCGGAGAACCTGGCCGAAAGTGAATTGTTCGGTTACGCGCCCGGCGCCTTCACCGGCGCCCAGCGCGGCGGCAAGCCTGGGCTGATGGAGCTGGCCAACCAGGGCACGGTGTTCCTCGATGAAATCGGCGAGATGTCGCCCTATCTGCAGGCCAAGCTGCTGCGTTTTCTCAACGACGGCAGCTTTCGCCGCGTGGGCGGCGACCGCGAAGTGAAGGTCAATGTGCGCATCCTCAGCGCCACCCACCGCAACCTGGAAAAAATGGTCAGCGAGGGCACGTTTCGCGAAGACCTGTTCTATCGCCTCAACGTGCTCAACGTCGAAGTGCCGCCCCTGCGCGAACGCGGCCAGGACATCCTGTTGCTGGCCCGCTACTTCATGCAGCAGGCCTGCGCGCAGATCCAGCGCCCGGTGTGCCGCCTCGCGCCCGGCACCTACCCGGCCCTGCTGGGCAACCGCTGGCCAGGCAATGTGCGCCAATTGCAGAACGTGATCTTCCGCGCGGCGGCCATTTGCGAAAGCAGCCTGGTGGACATCGGCGACCTCGACATTGCCGGCACCTCGGTGGCGCGCCAGAGCGACGGTGAAGTAGACAGCCTCGAACAGGCCGTCGAAGACTTCGAACGCAGCCTGCTGGAGAAGCTCTACGTCACCTATCCCTCGACGCGACAACTGGCCAGCCGCTTGCAGACTTCCCACACCGCCATCGCCCATCGCTTGCGCAAGTACGGCATTCCCGGCAAACCCTGATCACCAGAACGCGCGCCGCCCACGGTGCTTGACGGACTCCGTGGCGCTGAAAAACAGGCGCTCGGCCATCGGCGCGCTGATGCGCGAATAGTAGATCGCGATCACGTCGCTGTCGGCCTTGTCGGCCAGGCTGCGGAAACTCATGAAGCGCTGCTCCGGTCGCTTGAGATGCCCGGCGTTGTAGGCAACGTCGGCGGTGGTCGGCGTGGTGTAGTGAAAATGCGCGTAGGCCAGCACCCTGCCCTGCCGGTCCTTGACCACATACTCCTGCAAGAAATCATCAGCCCGCTTGAGGGGGATCCGCCCTTCGATGCGCAGGATCTGCACCTCGCCCTGGGCCTTGAGCCAGGCAATCCCGTCCTCTTCGGGCGGCAGGCGCTTGAGCATGTCGATGCGCAATAACCGCCCCTGCTCCAGGTAACGGCGGCTGGCCTGCTCCAACTCATCGAGCAGCGCCTGGGTGGCGGTATCCGGCGTGGGCGGCAATGCTTTGCGAATCTTCTCGGCGACGGCCTTGATGGCGTCGGACTGCCGCGTCAACCGGGCCTCGACGCTGGCCGGCAGGCTGGACCCGAGCGCCTCGTCGCGGGCCTGCTGCTGCACGATCGGCTCTCGGGCCAACAGCCGGCGCGCGTCGCCCTTGAGGTTTTCCAGGGAGCGGGTCGGGCGGGGAACGGCGACGCCAGCCTCGGTGACGGCCTCGAATTCGGCGGAGCCGGGCCGCTGATGCAAGCTGACGACGACTTTGCGGTCGATCGGGTTGATGACATCGACGATGTCTTCGGTGGCATCTGGAGTGCGCGCGCGCACCTGGCCCAACTGATAGCGCTTCTTCGAATCGCGGATCAGCCGTTGACCGGAACCGGGCGCACGCACCCTGCCGACTGCGGGGTCGCGTGCCTGCTCACGCAGCAGCTTGGCCAGGGCGATTCTCGACTCCTGTTCCAGACTGAGGATCGTAGTCCCCACCGGCACTTCGCTGTCGCCCAGCAACAGGTCCGGCGCCAGGGCGCGGTATTCCTCCAGCAGCGCAAAGGCTTTGGCGTATTCGTGCAGAATCGCCTGGATGCCTTCAATACGTTGCGCCAGGCTCAGCACGCCGGACTCATCGATGGTTTTCTGCGACTGGGCCGACTGGATCGCTTCGTCAATCGCCGTCTCGATGCGAG
The DNA here is from genome assembly GCF_900102035.1 of Pseudomonas extremaustralis. Classification (NCBI taxonomy): domain Bacteria; kingdom Pseudomonadati; phylum Pseudomonadota; class Gammaproteobacteria; order Pseudomonadales; family Pseudomonadaceae; genus Pseudomonas; species Pseudomonas extremaustralis. The sequence continues at coordinate 6,456,672 of NZ_LT629689.1, read as the reverse complement.
TGAAATCCTCCTGCTCTTCAGGCAACGGCGGCCGCCGCCACAGGCGCTGCTTGAGTGCCTGCAACTGCAAGGTGCGCCAGTCCAGCGGCAGGCCATGGGGGGAAGGGCCAATGTCGGCGATGTACGAGGCATGCCCCGGAATGCTCAGCAAACGCTCGTAAAAGACCCGCTCCCAAAAGCTCAGGTTGACCATCTTTTCGTGGAACTCGGCAACCCGCTGACTTTCCTCGGCCAACACACTGAACGCCGCCCGGACCACGGTCGAATCCTGATCCTCCAACTGCGCGGCCAGTTGCGCCAAACGCGTCTCGGAAAACTGCTCTTCCCGGCGACTGAAAATCAACACGAACATTTGCCGGCGCATGTTCAACAGCATGTCGCGCAACTGCAGGCTGTGCTCTTTTTCAAAACCGTCCATGGGCTTAGTGGCGTTTTTTTGCAGCAGCACATTGAGCTTTTTTTGCAGTGTCTCGGCTTTTTTCTCCAGTTCCTGCCAATAACGGGCCCTGGCACTGCGGCGGTGTTGGTCGGTGAAGGCCCCTTGCGCGCTCAAATGGGCCTTTTCACACAGGTCCTCGGCGGCGGTCAGGATGCGTTCTGCCTGCTCCACCTCGGTGCTCGCTTCGCGGTACTGCTGCTCGAGCGCCAGACTGTTCTGTTCCAGTTGCGCACGCCGCTGGGCCGCCGTGGGTTTGGGCTGCCCACCGAGCAAGCGCAGGCCTAGGTCGACGGTCCACACACCCTGTGAGTTTTTCCCGAGCCACGGCCCCAGGCGCCGGGGCTCCCGGAGATCGACGATGCGCCAGCCGCCCTCGATGGCGCTGACGCCATACACCTTGCTGTCGATCAGCGTGTAGTTTTCCTGGCTGGCCGGTGCGCCACCACGCAGCACCCGGACTTGGCCGCGCACCGGGCTGTGCGGCGCGCCCAACGTAGGATGCGCCGGCCAACGCTCGCCGGCCCGGGGTGACCATTGGAAGGTCTCGAGCGCGGCCTGCTGCGTCGGGGCCAGCTTGAAGCGTGAATTGGACCAGGAATAATCCATGGCGCTGATATCCGCGAACGCGCGCTGCCAGGCAAAGGTCGACGCCGATTGGCGCGCATGGCTGACCGGGATCGCCTCGCGCACCTGCCCCGCGCCGGCTGAAAGGACGCGCGGGCCGTTCAGGCGCAAACGCTCATCCAGCCTGACCACAGGGCTCATGAGCAGGCCGGCCAGGCTGCCCATCAGTTCGGCGACCGTATCGGCAGACGCCTCGCGGCTGGCCTGCGCCGGCAATGCCAGCACCGCGCGAAAGGTAGCGAGTGCCTGAAACAGCCAGCCCGCCACCGCCACCGGCCCCCTGATCATGGGTAACAGCGCCGTGAACACTTGCCACAGATCGTTCTTGAACACGGTCCAGCGCAGCGCCTCGTTGGACACCGACTGGCTGACCGCCAGTTGCCACAGGCTCTTCGCGTTTTCGTCGAACACCGCCGCCAGGAACTCGCCAGGCACCGTTTCGTCACTGAGCAGCGCCGGGCTTGAGAGCGGCTGTTGATCGTATTCATCGCCCTGCAGGAACCGCTGCACATGGGGGTGCAGGAAACCGCCGTTGCCGAACAAGGCCCGGCTGCTCTCTGGCAACCGTTGCAGCACCAGGGTTTGCAGGTCGCCCGGGCGCGCGACTTCGTCGAGCAGCGCCTGGCGACTGGGGAATTGCTGCAGGAGCGCTTCATCCTGGTCCGGCCGATAGAGAACATGGGGCAGCCCGCCGTTGTCGCGGGGCCCGATCACAAACAGGTTGGCGGCCCGATGGGCACGCCCTCCGGCGTGGGTCAGGAACGCCAGGGGCCGCGCCACAATCACTGCGCCGTCGACCGTCCGCTGTGACGGATCGGGCTGCAACAGGGCGTGCACAGCCCTGGCGCCCGAGCGGGTAAACCCGTGGCGCTGGCGCAAGCTGTTTTCAAGGGCCCGCATCGGCAACTGGAGCGCCATCTGATCCACAAACAAACGGCGGCGCCGCGCCGATTCCGTCGGGTCGGTTATCAGTGCATGCGCGAGCAACTGTGGGTAGTGGCGGCCCACATCCACGCGCGCGATCAGGTGCTTGAGGTAAGCCGCCGTCAACCAGCCGGGCACGTTACCCGGCCCGGCCACATGGCTGATCTGCACGCTGGCATAGGTGCTGGCGAAGGGATTTTCCAGCGAGCATTGGGTCAAGGTCCTGGCAGCGTGTTGCGTCCAGCCGACGGTGCCACCCTGGGTGCGCTCGAAGGTCAGCACGAGGTCGTCCGGGTCGAGAGCCGTGTGCTCGGGATGGTCCAGGCGCAGTTGCCGTTGCAGGGCCTTGCGTGCATACACATCGATGGGTTCAAGACCGTCCAGGAACAGAGCGCCGCCGGTGCTCTGCTGCACGCGTTGCAGGCGCTCGAGCCACTGACCATAGCGCTGGCGATCGGCGCTGCGCGCGCCCTGTAGCCACACCGGCAGTTGCTCTTCGTGGGGCTGCTGCAGGTCATCGGGATCGAACCAGGCCAGGGGCGACGTGAGAGTGGCGAACAGGCGTTCGTAGCTTTCGACTTCGGGCAGCGCCGACCAGTCGATCCGGGACAGCTTGCGCAGTTGCCGCTCGAGCAAGGTCTGGGCCAGCGCATCGAAGACGTCGCCGTCGGGCTCGCGAAGCACCCAGTTGACGGGCACGCCCGGCCGGTAGTCGCTCATGTAGCGGGGCAGCAGGTTGCCGAGGGTGTCGAGGCTATCGAGCCTGAGCAGGTTCAGCACCGGAACGTAGACCAGGTTGACCAGTTGCCCCTGGACCCGACGCTGCAAGACCAGCAGCGGCAACCACTCCCCCACGCCGTCACCCTGGACCCCATAGACCTGATAGATACGCAGCACATCGGGTTTGCCCAGGGCTTCGCGGTCCACCCGCTGCGCCCACAGTTGCTGCGTCTGCTCATCCCCCAGCCCCAGCAGTCCCCGTGCTTGCGCCGCCGTCAGCGGCGGGTTCTGCCGCGCCGTGAGCAGGCACGTGCGCAACTGACCGCCCACGGCGTTCCAGCGGCTGTGGGAAACCCCGTCCGAGACCCGCCCGTTCCAGTAGTCCACCCAGCGCTGGGCAAACGTTGCGAGCACGTCGGGCGCCAGGGTATTGAGCATCAACTCGATGTCATCCACGCCGATGGCTGCGGTCACCGGCTCGAACACCTGCGGCCCCGACTGGCGCAACACGTGGTGATGGCCGGGCGTGTAGTTCAGCGCCTCGTCGCGCATGCAACGCTGGATCAGCGCATCGCTCAAGGTGATCAACTGCGTATAGGCCGTGCCGGTCGACGTTGCGGGCTTCACCCCGATCCAGGTGTCACTGACCAGCAGACGGGAACCGACACCTTCATCATCGATCCAGGCCTGGAGCATGGCCTGGGCCACCAGGGTCAGGCTCGGGCGCTGGGCAAACACCCCGGATAAATAATCGTGGGACCGGCGGGCCTGAGAAATCTCCGGAGGAATGGCGGTTGAAGCACTCATGGGACGCATCCTGAAAACGAGAGGCGTGCACGTTAAAACGCGGATGAGCGGGCACAACGGTAGATAGATCATCCACCGGAGTGCTGAAAGCGACCTAAAAGCGTACTGAAAGCGCTACAGCGTAACGATATCGCTACAACCCTTCTTTTTGCGCGCCATGCAAGGCTTTGATCCACATAGGCTTTTTTTCAGCGGCTCAACTGTAGCGAAATCGCTACAGCCAAAAGACATAAGCGTATAACCATTTCTCATAACTTATTGATTTATAAAGCATTAATAACATTGGCCGCGATATTGCTAAGCAACACCCCATTATTCCCATCCCGTCCACCAGACGAATCTGGCCCTGAGGAGTTTCCATGAGCGAGTTGCGTTTCACTGAAGATCACGAATGGCTGCGTGCCGAAGCCGATGGCAGCGTCACCGTAGGCATTACCGTTTTCGCGCAGGACGCGCTGGGTGATGTGGTTTTCGTGCAACTGCCGGAGTTGCAGGCCTACGACAAGGGCGCCGAAGCGTCCACCGTGGAATCGGTCAAGGCCGCCAGCGGCGTGTACATGCCCCTGGACGGTGAAGTCATCGAAGTGAACGCCGAGCTGGAAGGCCGCCCGGAACTGGTCAACGAAGACCCGATGGGCGAAGGCTGGTTCTTCCGCTT